>JAOZRF010000197.1 GCA_029940245.1 Desulfobacula sp. | reverse complement strand
TACCCAGTTTTCCCTTCCAAGGTCCTTTGCCTTTTTTTCTACAGCCTCTTCCATTCCCTTAAAAGAAAGAACCTTTGCAAAATCGATATGGTCATAGTTCAATGCCCATTCATAAAAATGAAAATGGGTATCTGTGAATCCGGGTAACATAAGCCGGTTCCCAAGATCCATCACCTGTGTATTTTTTGATGCCAGCCTTAAAATATCCCGGTCAGATCCAAGGCTTAAAATTCTATTGCCTGATATGGCAACGGCCTGGGCCACTGGATGAGTATCATCCTGGGTCTGAATCGTGCCATTATGTAAAATGATATCTGCTCTATCTTTCATTAGATGATAAATCCTTTTTGAAATGGGTCATCATCTTCAATGATAAAATGATGAATTCCCGTTAAATAAGCCATTCCTTGAATCTGTACAATAAACCCGTCAATAGATCCAATTTTTTCTTTTTTTACAATCATGGCATCAAAAGAGGTCCTAAGAGGACTGAAATTTTTATATTTCTGATTCATTTTTATTTTTCCATAATGATGAAGAAGGGTCAGTTTCGCTGCCGTGCCCGTCCCACAGGGAGACCTGTCTACATGGGATTCTCCATAAATTACCATGCCCCTGCCAGAGGCGCATCCTTTATCATATTTTGAATCATAAAATTCCGTCACATCAATGGTTCTGACATCCGGCCTGACAGGATGGGACACGCTAAGCTGCTCATTGGCAGCATCAATAATCTTCATGCCCAGATCCGTTAAAAAAACCTTATTTTCCAAAACCGGTTCCATGGGGATCTGAGTTGAATCCACCATGGCAAAAAAACCGCCGGTACATACAAGATCCACCTTTATTGTTCCAAACCCCTGCACTTCAATTTTCTGGCCCGTATCATAAACAAAGGATGGCACCATATTAATGGCCACAGCATTCAGCTTATCCCCATGAACGGATACTCTGGCCTCCATTGGCCCTGAAGGGGTATCCACCAGCACAAAATTTTCTCCCTGGGAAAGTGATAGAAAACCTGTTCTTGCCAGTGTTACTATGGCCCCAATGGTTGCATGGCCACAAAGATATGGGTAGCGTTTGGCATCCATATAAATCAATCCGAACTTTGCTGTCGGGGTGACATTCTCAGTCAGCACGGCGGCCAGAATTTCCTTGGACCCTCTGGGTTCTTTTGTCAAAAGGCACCGGATGTGATCATAGCGGGATTTGAACCAATCCAGCTTATCCATCATGGTTTTCCCTTTGATCTCTTCCAGTCCGTTAACGATCAGGCGGGTGGTTTCCCCTTCTGTATGGGAATCAATAGTTGTAACGCAATTTTCAACCCCTTTTGAAGTCTTTGAAAAATCATTAAAAAATTTCATTTGAAAAATCCTTAGAAAAAAATTCAACCATTATTTTACCTGGCATAAGAGTATAACCCAAAGCAAGTGGTTATTACAAGTGCGTTGAAAACCACTTTGAAGAACTGGAACAGGTATGGGATGATGTGTGCAAATACCGATATGGCGACTTTCGGAGCTGATATTTTTGAAATTAAATTGAGGGATTACAGGTGTCCTATACTCAAATTCAACCAAAATTTAACTTTTCCAGCCTATTTTTGATATAATCAAATTATTTTTATTCTTCCGGGCTAATATCTATTTCCCATTTTGAGTGGCCTTCTACTCCAGCCCGACAATGACACAATATGTTGTGTCATTGTCGGGCTGGAGGGATATTTCAGCGTTATAAAAACTTTTTATATAATTCTTGACAAAAAGCAAGTTCTTATCCTACTACTCCTATAAAGGAGAGGATATCTATTGAACATTTAAATAATTAATAATTCTATCAATAGTACATTTAAATGATGGTAATAATGCCAAAGTTGGAAAAAACAAAAAATCTTAGCCTGGTTGAGGATGTCACACATCAAATAGAGGATGCAATACTATACGGAGAGTATAAGCCGGGAGATAAGTTGCCCTCCACTCGAAAATTACAGGAGGTTTTTGGTGCAAGTTTGGGGAATATCCGGATAAATTTAATGCATGTCTTAACAAAGGCCATGTCGGGTGGATGAAATTTATAGCGGTTGAACAGGATTTGCCACAGATCCGGATTCATGTTCAGCAGGCAGGGGTAGAATTCTTAAGAACAGAGTTCGCGACTTTGTGCTGACCTGTTTGGTTTTGCCTGTGGCTTTTATCAGGATAAAAAAATAATCGAGAACATTCAAAAAAAGGGGGGGGGCGAGATGATCCAGACAAATGCTACTTTGAAGGCTAGTCCACAGTTTCGAATGCTGACCGAAGATCAGGTTGAGAGAATTAAAAGGACTGCTTTCAAGGTGCTGGAAGAAGTCGGTTTTAAGGTGCTGCATGCAGGCGTACGCACAATGCTTCAAGATGCAGGTGCAATTGTTAAGGGTCAATCCGTAAAGGTACCGGAGTTTATTGTACAGGGCTGCCTGTCTTCTGCGCCAAAGGGGTGGACCCTTTATGACCGGCAGGGGAATCGGGCCCTGGATGTTTCAGGCCGAAACAGCTACTATGGCACCTCAACGGCAAGCCCGAATACCAAGGATGCTCTTACTGGTGAATATCACGAAACCCGTGTCGAAGATCTGGTGCGCGCAGCCAGAATAGCGGATGCCCTTGAGAACATCGACTGGGTCATGCCAATGGGATCGGCTCAGGATGTCCCCGCTATAGCCGCTGACCTGCACGAATTTTTTGCCGCCGTTACCAATACAACAAAACCCATTGTATTTTTAGCATACACCCCCCGTGGAACCGAGCTGATTTATGATATGGCAGCCCAGGTGGCCGGCGGCATGGACAAACTCAGGGAAAAACCTTTTCTGGTCCTTTATCCGGAGCCGATTTCACCATTGGTCATGCCGGAAGAGGTGGCTGACAGGATTTTCATCGCAGCCGATAGATTTCTGCCCCAGATGATGGGACCCAGCATCCAGCCGGGAGCGACGGGACCCGTGACCATGGCCGGGGCCGTGACTCAGGGTGTGGCAGAGTCGATGTTTTGTGTCGTCGTGGCCCAATTACGCCAAAAGGGTTGCCCCGTGGGGCTTGGCTGCAATTTCGGTATTCTTGACATGGCCCAGGGGTTGATGAGCGTTGGTTCTCCGGAAATGAGCCTGGGGCTTGCCGCCCAGGCTGAAGTGGCTCAATCCATGGGCTTACCCACCTGGGGATTGGCAGGGGCAACGGATGCCAAATGCCTGGACGCTCAGTCAGGAGCAGAAGCTGCTTTTCATATTTTAGCCCAGGGTCAGGCAGGCCTGAATCTTATTCATGATGTTGGATATATGGACATGTCAATGGCCTGTGGTGTCGAACAACTGGTTATGAGTAATGATGTCATTGGTATGGCTAAAAGATTTTTAAGGGGTTTTGAGGTCAGTGAAGAGCACCTGGCCCTGGATGTCATTGGTAAGGTGGGCCCGGGCGGGCACTATCTTCAGCAGGAGCATACCATGAAGCATTTCAGAAAAGAGCTCTGGAGATCCAGGGTTTTCACCCGTCAGCCCTTTGAACGGTGGAAAGACGAGGGTTCCAAAGATGTAGAAACCCGCGTCAGAGAGGAAATCAGGCGCATCCTGGAAACCCATAAGCCAAAGGCCCTGCCAGAGGAAGTACTGACTGAACTGGAACGGATTAAAATTCAAGGAGAAAAAGAGCTTACCCGCAGATAAACACGGATAGGTTTGCTTTAATAAAAAGTTTAAATAAATAAGGAGTTCAAAATCATGTCCAAAAAATATGATGCCATCGTCATTGGAGCGGGAATTATTGGTGCCTGTGTGGGCCTTGAATTAGCTAAAAGAGGAAAAAAGGTCCTTAACGTTGATAAGTTATCCGGATCCGGCTTCGGTTCCACATCCGGATCATGCGCGATTATTCGGCTACACTACTCCACACCGGACGGGGTCGCCATGGCACGGGAGGGATATTACTACTGGCTGGACTGGTTAAAGTATCTCAAAACCGTGGACAAAACAGGTATGGTCAAGTACATAAACACGGGTTGCCTGGTCATAAAAACCGAAAAAAACAACTATTTGAAAGACGTGATGTCCTCGCTGGATGCTTTACACGTGGTTTATGAGGAGCTTGATACAGAGGGCGTTAAAAAGCTATTGCCCATCGCTGACACTCATCAGTTCGGTCCCCCTAAACTTCCCAGTGACCCGGGCTTTGGTGAGCCCACGGACAACGCCATTGCCGGGGCTATTTATATTCCGGAATCAGGTCTCATCAGTGACCCCAAGCAGTCGGTTCATAACGTACAGGTTGCCGGCGAGAACGCCGGTGGAGAATACCTTTTCAAGGCCGAAGTAAAGGAAATCCTTAAAAAGAATGGCCGCTGTGCCGGGATCAAACTGGCCGATGGTATTAAGATAGAAGCACCCGTTGTGATCAATGTGGCAGGCCCCCACTCCTATCAATTGAACGAAATGGCCGGGGTGATAGATGGAATGAATATCAAGACCCGACCGCTCAGGCAAGAGGTCTGTCATGTCCCGGCACCGGAAGGGTTTGACTACAATAACCTGGGAACCATTATTTCAGATGGCGACGTAGGCTGCTATTCACGGCCGGAGATCGGCAATCATGTTCTCATCGGCTCTGAAGATCCCGCGTGTGACCATCTTGAATACATAGACGACCCGGACAATTACAATCAGAACTTTACGGACCAGTGGACAGCCCAGGTCTTGCGGGTGGCTCAGCGTCTTGAAAATCTGCCCATACCCGGACCCGGAAAAAGTCAGGGGGTGGTGGATCTTTACGATGCATCAGATGACTGGATTCCCATTTATGATAAGTCTGATTTACCCGGTTTTTATATGGCTGTCGGTACATCGGGCAATCAATATAAAAATGCACCAGTGGCAGGAGTGCTCATGGCAGAGTTGATTGAAGCCTGCGAAAATGGACACGACCATGACCGTGATCCGGTAAAATTCACCATGCATTACACCAGACGGGAGTGTAATATCGGTTTTTACAGCCGATTAAGAAAAATAAACCCTGATTCCAGTTTTTCCGTAATCGGTTAGAATAAAGTCGGAAAAACTGGCGGTCTCCGTCGAGCACCAGATATCTGGCTTAATAATATTCAGATGGTGGCCAGGCGGGTAAAAAAAGAGTTGACAATTGTTTTATATTTGTTTTATAAAACAAATATAAAATTGACGAACAGAACCTGTTTTTTTCAAAAATAAAAGGATCCTGTGATAGGGAAATGAATTTGGAGGCGATTCAATCTGTTGTAGATAGCAAAAATACAACAATACTGGTTAATAATTGAACAACAAATTCATGTATCAATGTTATTATGGTTGGAAAAAAAGACATATTGCTTTCAGTAAAAGATCTTAGAACATATTTTAATGTTAAGGAAGGCCTGGCAAAAGCTGTTGATGGCGTATCCTACCATATCAACCATGGAGAGACATTGGGACTTGTGGGTGAATCCGGATGCGGTAAAACAGTTTCCGCCTTATCAATTTTAAAGTTGCTTGACGTTCCGCCTGCCGAGTTCCATTCGGGTCAGATCCTTTTTAAAAATCAGAATTTGCTGCAAATGTCTGAACAAGAACTGAACTCAATCCGGGGACGGTATATCGCAATGATCTTCCAGGAACCCATGACCTCACTGAACCCTGTTCTTTCCATAGGGTTCCAGATAGATGAAGTCATGATCAACCATCTGGGCATAACCGCCAGAGAAGCCCGGGACCGGACGGTTGAACTCTTGAACATGGTTGGTATTCCTTTACCCCAAAAACGGGCAAAAGAATACCCCCATCAACTGAGCGGGGGAATGCGGCAAAGAAT
>JAOZRF010000554.1 GCA_029940245.1 Desulfobacula sp. | reverse complement strand
TTATGATTCCAGCCTCATGACAGGGGCCGGGTGAAGCTGTGGCATCCGATAAAACAACTACTCTAAATCCTTTTTGCAGCAGTCCTATCGCAGATTGCATCACACAAACATCAGTTTCAAGACCAACAATCACAGCCGTTTTTCGCTTTGTTTTTTCAACAGCAGATAAAATAACAGGATCTCCTGCCAAACCATGGGACATTTTGTTATGCTCTTTTGTACCTTTAGGGAAAAAATTGGCAATTTGTGAAATATTAGTCCCTTCTTCAGGAATATCTTCTGCTGTGGCAATAAGAGGTATATTCAACTTAACTGCCACTTGAAGCACCCAGGTTATTCTGTTGATAAGAGGTTGAACCTGTTCCTTTGGCATTTTATCTAAAAATGATTGCTGAACATCAATCACGATTAAAACTGAATCATCTGCATCGGTCAAAGCTTGATGCATTAATTTTATATCCTGCATTAAATTATTTTCCATGATATTGATTCACTCCGTCCAATGTCATCAATGCCTCGTAACAATCAGGGCGGCGATCCCTGTAGACAACCCAGTTTTCACGATATTTGCGTACCTCTTCAAGATCAAAAGTGGCAGTGATGATTGTCTGGCTATTGTTGTCAGCTTCAGCAACTTTGGCTCCGGTTTGATCTGCAATAAATGAAGAACCGTAAAATGTTGTTTCTAATTCTTTACAGGACTCACTTCCAATTCGATTGGAGGCCATTAGAGGCATCATATTGGCTGCTGCATGTCCCTGCATTGTGCGTTGCCAATGGTCTTTTGAAGAAGAATCACAGCCGACATCAGATCCTATGGCAGTGGGGTAGAGAAGAATCTCTGCACCCATCAGGCTTAAACACCGTGCTGTTTCCGGAAACCATTGATCCCAGCAGATTCCCAGGCCAATTTTCCCAAAGCGTGTGTTCCAGACTTTTAATCCAAGATCCCCCGGGCTAAAATAGTTTTTTTCATGGTAACCCGTAAAATTAGGAATATGAATTTTTCGGTAAAGACCCATAATTTCACCACCGGCATCTATCATGGCTACAGAGTTAAAAAAAACCTGATTTGCTCTTTCAAAAAAACTGACCGGAATCACCACATCAAGCTCTTTTGCCAACTCAGACATTCGATTAATAGTCGGATGATCTTTAAACGGCTTTGATAGATCAAAATGTTTCTGATCTATTTCAATACAGAAATATGGTGTTTCAAATAACTCCTGGATTAGTACAATATTGGCCCCGTCAGCAGCAGCTGATCGAACCATTGATTCTGCTTTGTTTATATTTTGTTCTATATTCCAGGAGCAGGACATCTGGGTTGCGGCCAGTGTAACTTTCTTCATCAGTGTTTTCCTTTTAAAAATGGTTCAGGCTGCTGCTGAGTAATACAGTGTATATTACCGCCGCCAAAAAGTATCATTCGTGTTGAAACCTGAACAATTTCACGATCTGGAAATTCCCGGGTAAAAATATCCAGTGCGGCTTGATCATACTCTGGAAAATCAAATTTCGGCATAACAATACCACCATTTGCCATATAAAAATTGACATAAATACCTTTTACCTGGGTACCGTTTGCCATAATTTCATACGGCTCTGTAATCT
>JAOZRF010000553.1 GCA_029940245.1 Desulfobacula sp. | reverse complement strand
TTACCCATGGCAAGCAGTTTGTTCGAAAAATCAATTACTTCAAATTGTGCCTGGGCCACGGCCATGCCATAGCCGGGAACAATAATGACTTTGTTTGCATTACGAGCTATTTCAACAGCCGATTGGAAATTATTTTTTTCAATCGGTTGATGAAGGATTTGTTTTTCAACAGGATCTGCAACCTGGGTTTGCTCAGTCTTAACTGCCGGTTTCATCCTGGGTTTTTCAACAGGAACAAAAACTCTGAAAAGGCTGCGATTCATTGCCCGGCACATCACATGGGTGAGGATTGATCCTGAAGCTGCCACAGTGGCACCGCAGGAAATCAACAATTTGTTTTCGATAATCATGCCGCAAAAAGCTGCAGCCAGTCCTGCCGTTGCATTTAAAAATGAAATCACAACGGGCATATCTGCACCGCCAATACGAATGGAAAAAATAATTCCAAACAAAATTGACAATAAAATAATTAAAATATAAAGGAAAATCCGGGTGGCCATGGGCACATACAATGCTGCAATGATCAGTGCAATAATGGCTATAAGATTCATCATGGCCAGCAATGTGTGCCTGGGCAGTATTTTCGGGGTCTGTCTAAGTTTGTTGGAAAGCTTCCCTCCAGCGATCATGGATCCGCTGAAGGTCAAAGATCCAATAGCAAGTCCCAGAAGTCCTGAAATTTCATTCATCATTCCAAGATGTTGGGATCCCCGCATAAGCTCGGCAAGGGATAGCAAAAACGCAGCAACCCCTCCGGCACCATGCTGAAATGCAACCATGGCTGGAATCTGAATCATGGTAATTCTTTTGGCCACCCAATATCCGGCTCCGGAACCGACCACAAGGGCTAAAAGCACAATACCCGGATACATGGTTCCGTTTCGATACAGAACAAGAGCCGCAGCACAAGCTAATGCAAAAGCTGCGGTAAGGTTGCCGAATTTTGCCCTGTGGGGCCAGTGAAAAAGCCAGATTCCCAGTATAAGGATGCCGATTACACTAAAATCCAGGAACAGGTTCATGGCAGAGTATGTTTCCATCATGATTTTTCCGCCCCCCCTTCTTTTCTCTTAAACATTCTTAACATCCTGTCAGTAATTGCAAATCCACCCACAAGGTTGAAAGACGCCATGACAAAAGCCACTGATCCTATTACCTGTTCGGTCCTGGTTGATGAGACTGAGAAAAGAATCAAAACCCCCAGTATGGTAACTGCTGAGATGGCATTTGTCATGGACATCAAAGGTGTATGAAGCAATGTGGGTATCCTGGAAATCAAAAAATACCCCACAACAAAAGAAAACAGAAAAACCCCGGCCATTAATAAAAGATTAGTCATTGGTTTGCTCCTGAGATTTTTTTAATGATCATTTAAGCCCCATGGCCTTGAGAGTACCTTCGTGATAAAGTTTGCCTTTGTGAGTCACAAGAGCGCCTTTGATGATTTCATCAGTCATGTCAAATTCGTTGGCCCCGTCTTTATAAAGGTTCTCAACAAAATAATAAAGATTATTGGCATAGAGCCAGGAAGAATGAACCGGCACTGATCCGGGGATATTTTTAATCCCGCAGATGTAGACACCATTATGCATTAATTCTTTTCCAGGGTCTGTTATTTCGC
>JAOZRF010000196.1:472-5889 GCA_029940245.1 Desulfobacula sp. | reverse complement strand
GATAAGGAAAAGAAAAATGCCAAAAATTATAGAAGCAGGATTACAGGCCCAGGGCAAGAAATTTGGAATTATTGTCTCCCGTTTTAATGATTTTATCACAGGCAGGCTTTTAGATGGAGCCCTTGATGGATTGATCAGAAGCGGGGCAGAGGATAAAGATATCACTGTTTTAAAAGTTCCAGGTGCCTTTGAAATTCCCCTGGCTGCAAAAAAAATGCTGAACCATGGAAATTATGATGCCATTATCTGTATCGGAGCTGTCATTCGTGGTGCTACCAGCCACTATGATTATGTGTGCGCAGAAGTATCCAAGGGCATTGCCTCTGTCAGTCTTGACGCGGATATCCCGGTGATGTTTGGCATTCTCACCACAGAAAATATTGAGCAGGCCATTGAAAGGGCAGGAACAAAGGCAGGCAATAAAGGATTTGATACTGCCCTTGCTGCTGTGGAAATGGCAAATCTTTCCGAAAGTCTGAAAAAAGGTTAAATAATATTATGGGTGACCGCAGGCTGGCAAGGGAACTTGCACTTCAGGCTCTTTTTTTCTTTGACATGGACAAATCTGATCCAGATAAAAATCTGGTGGATTTTTGTGCCGATAATGAAGAAAAGCTTACACAGGAGGTCAAGCCTTTTTTTTTCCACCTGGTAAAAGGGGTTGTGGAAAACAGAATTCAAATAGATGAATTGTTAGATAAATATTCAAAAAACTGGAAAATTTCCCGAATGCCTGTGGTGGACAGAAACATTATGCGTATGGCAACGTTTGAATTTTTGAAGTGTTCTGATATACCGACCAGCGTCACCATAAATGAAGCAGTTGAAATTGGTAAAATTTATGGCACAAAGGATTCAGGCTCTTTTATAAATGGGGTGCTGGATCGTATTAAATTACTTGAAGGTTTTAAATAGCCAAAAATTTTGGAGGTTGTCTTGATTATTAAGAAACTTGAGGTTGGCCCGATTATGGCCAATTGTTTTATTTTAGGATGTGAATCCACAAAAGAAGCTGTCGTGATTGATCCGGGAGATGATGCAGACCGAATACTGATGGAACTGGCTAAATCTGAATTAAATGTAAAATATTTGATTAATACCCATGGCCATTTTGATCATGTGGGGGCCAATAAAAGAATGAAAGAAGTGACCGGTGCACAGCTTGCCATTCATCCCGAGGACGAACCCATGCTCAAAGAGCTTTCGCATTCTGCATTAACGTTCGGACTATCAACGGAAAATTCACCCCCGGCAGATATTCTATTAAATGATGGGGATGAAATACGCTTTGGTGAAATTACCTTAAAGGTGATCCACACGCCAGGCCATTCAAGAGGAGGCATCTGCCTTTATACCAAGGGCCACCTTTTTTCTGGAGATACCTTGTTTGCAGGGTCAATCGGCAGGACAGATTTTCCCGGGGGCGACTATGATACCCTGATTTCAAGTATACGGGAAAAATTGTTGGCCTTTGATGATGATACCCGCGTATATACAGGCCATGGCCCGGAAACAACCATCGGTAATGAAAAGAGAATGAATCCTTTCTTGAGATGAATGGCCTTAAGATGGATGGATTGCTAGAAAAGCTTCCTTTGTTAAAAGAAGTTCATCAGGAAATAATCGAGCTTGACCGCCCCTTTGAACAGATAGCCGCGTCATTTGCCGATGATATCGGAACTGTCCTTTTATTATCCGGGTCAAATCTTGATAGTGCCCAATATCATATTCTTGCAGTAAAACCCTGGCTTGAACTGAAAAGCCGTCAGGATCAAGTGTCCATCAGGCACCGGGGAGAAGAGATTCGACTCTTTGATGATCCGTTTTCGGTTATTCAGGCGCTGTTGAACCGGTTCAAAATGGATACAGATTCTTTTAACCTTCCAATTTGTGCAGGTTTGTTCGGGTATTTTTCCTATGATTTAAAAGATCATATTGAAACACTTCCCAAAACCTGTATGGATGCAGGTTTGCCTGATTTATGTCTGTATGCTCCTTCCCTGATTTTGATTCAGGATAAAAAAACAGGAGAGACAAGGCTTTGTATTCCTTTGCTGACACACGATACAATTTTTCAAAATACAGATGATATGAATATGATAGGGGAAATCAAAGAGTTTTTTTTTGACAGGATAAAAACCCCGATTAAAAGAAAACCTTTTTCCATAGACAGAGACAGTTCACAAGATAGTTCAGGATTTAGATCAAGCTTTACAAAATCCGAATATATTCTTTCTGTAAAAAGAATCATCGATTATTTAAGGGCTGGTGACATTTACCAGGCCAATCTTTCCCAGCGTTTTGAATCAGGGTTTCTGGGAGATGTGTATTCATTTTTTCTGGATTTGTTTGAAAGAAACCCTGCCCCTTTTTTTAGTTATATCCATGCCGATGATCATAAAATTGTGTCTACTTCTCCTGAACGCTTTATCAAACAGATGGGCCGTCATGTTGAAACAAGGCCCATAAAAGGTACCATAGCCCGTGGCAGAACAAAAAAACAGGATCAGGCAAATGGATTAAAACTGACCCAGAGTGTTAAGGACGATGCCGAGCTGACCATGATTGTGGATCTGATGCGAAACGATCTTTCCCGTGTGACCCTTCCCGGATCTGTTATTGTCAAAGAACATAAACGCCTTGAGCCCTATGAAAATGTATTTCATCTGGTTTCCATTGTGGAAGGCATTCTTGAACACGGGAGAACATCTGTGGATCTATTAAAAGCCACTTTCCCGGGAGGTTCCATCACAGGCTGCCCAAAGATACGTTCCATGGAGGTAATTGATGAGCTGGAACCTGTAAAACGCCATGTATATACAGGCTCCATCGGATATATCAGCTTTCACGAGACAATGGATTTATCCATTGCCATAAGGACAGCCATTATTGCCGGTGACCGTGTGGTTTTTTCAGTGGGAGGCGGCATTGTATATGACTCAGATCCTCAAAAAGAATACCAGGAGACCCTTGATAAAGGAAAAACATTGATGGAGTCTTTGTCAAAGATGGTTAAAAAAAATCAGGACAATACACCCAAAGCCTGGGTGAACGGTAAAATAATTGATCTGGATCAGGCAAGGATATCAGCCACAAGTTCGGGATTCCAATATGGAGCAGGGCTGTTCGAAACCCTTTGCGTGGAAAAGGCAAGGATATTTCGTCTGAAAGATCATGTATCTCGTTTGAACAAGACCTGGGAAAAACTTTTTTTTCAGACCCTGCCGGATATAACATGGGAGCATGTGATCCAATCTTTAATAAAGGCAAACAAGTTCCAGGACAAATTGCTTGCCATCAAGATACTGATATCAATAGATGAACAGGATAATGGCAATAGGTTTTTTATGGCTGTTTTCGCAAGGGAATATACCCACAGGCTTAAGGTATTGGAGAAAAAAGGACTGGATCTGATCACCTATCCGCATCCCCGGCAGACACCCCTGGCAGATTATAAAACCTTGAATTATCTGTATTATGAGATTGCCCGAAGATTTGCCAAAGCCCATGACGCGGATGAGGCCATTATTTTGAACCCTGATCAAACTGTTTCTGAAACCAATACCGCAAGTATCTTTGCCATAAAGGACAAAATTGTGATGGTACCGGAATCCCTTCATGTGCTGCCCAGTGTGACATTAAAGTCTGTGCTGGAGATCCTGGCTGACAAGGGATATGATATCTGCCGGAAACCCGTATCCCGGGAGGATTTTTATTCATATCCAAATATTATGATAGCAAATGCCTTGATGGGGGTGGTTAAGGTATTGAGCATTGATCAAAAAAAAATAGACCAGAAAAACGGGATCTGTGCTATGATCAATGAACATCTGTTTAAAATTTTTTAGGGAAACTCTGTAAATTATGAAAAAGAAAATTATTCTTATTGTCATTCTCATTGCGGTATTTTTTTTACCCCGGCTGGGAATGGCCCAACCCAAAGTTTTGATTGATAACCCAGTTTTTACATTTGAATCAGTACCGGAAGGGCTTTCTGTCCCCCATGAATTTAAAATTAAAAATATCGGGGACACTCTTTTGCATATTAATGATGTTCTGCCTCCCTGAGGGTGTGATAAGCACACCTTTGACAGGCAAATTCCCCCGGGCGGGGAAGGAAAAATCAAACTCAGTTTTAAAACCAGTGGGTATGGTGGAAAAACTATGAAAAAAGTGATTCAGGTCAAGACCGATGATCCTGAAAGAAAACGGTTTAACCTGGTTGTCACAGGCCCAGTTGAAAAAATTGTTGATATCCAGCCTGAATCTGTTTATCTGAATGGCAATCCAGGCGATACCCTAGAGGCTGTCGTCAACATCACACCTTCTGAAAAATATCCGTTTTCGATTTTGGGAATGGAGCAGAAGGGAAATGCCAGGACTGAATCCACGCTGATTGAATCAAAAGCGGATAAGAAATCCTGGAAGGTTGCTATCAAAGCCACATCAGACAAGGTACAGACCCTGTATGATGTGCTGACCCTTAAAACAGACAGCCGGTACAAACCAACATTAACCATAAGGGTATATGCTGTTTTTGTTGAAAAACCTATACCAAAATCTTAAGCTGGTATCAGTTTTTTAAAGAAAATTTAAATATGGATATTTTAAAAATAAAAGCAGTGGTGTTTGATTGTGACGGTGTCATGTTTGATACGGCCGTTTCCAACCGGAAATATTATGATGAGGTTCTTCAGAGCTTTGGTAAGCCGATACTCAATGAAGCGCAATTTGTCAATATTCACATGATGACGGTAAATAAAGCCATTGATTACCTTTTCCCGGAAATGGCCGACCTTTCAATTGTATATGACCATCTTAAAAATATCGGGTATGATAAATTCATCAAGGATATGGTCATGGAAAAAGGGTTAAAAGAACTGCTTATTAAACTAAAAGCGAATGGTTATATCAGGGGAATCGGGACCAACCGGACCAATTCCATGGAAAAAGTGCTGGAAAATTTTCATCTGGAAGACTATTTTGAAGTAGTGGTGACAGCGGCGATGGTTAAAAAACCAAAGCCTGATCCCGAACAATTGTTGATGATAATGGGAAGATTTGGATTAAAACCGGATGAGATTCTTTTTATCGGGGATTCTGATTATGATCGGCAGGCGGCATTAAACGCAAAAGTAGGATTTGCAGCATTTAAAAATTCAGAGCTTAAAGCAGATTTTAATGTGGAATCAATGGATGAAATCGCCAGGATTTTACAGATTGATCAATAAAATTCTTGACAAATTTATCTATCATTATTACATGTTACAAAATTTTTTACGATAGAATTTTTATAAATGTTTGAGTAAACATTTATTAAGGTGGTTAAACATAAATAAGGAGAATAGAGTAAATGTCTAAATTAGTAGCGCCTCATGGCGGACAAGGCCTCGTCATTTGTAAACTTGAAGGAGCAG
>JAOZRF010000196.1:0-462 GCA_029940245.1 Desulfobacula sp. | reverse complement strand
AGCAGAACTCAAAAAAGCTGCAGGACTCAAAAAAATTGAAATTTCATCCCAGGTTAAAGGTGATCTTATCATGCTCGGTATCGGTGGTTTCAGCCCGCTGAACGGATTTATGACCAAAGCGGACTGGAAAGGCGTTTGCGCAGATTTCCTTCTGGCTGACGGTACTTTCTGGCCTGTTCCTGTAATGATGGATGCCGGCAAAGACGATGCAGCAGGAATCAAAATAGGTGATGAAATTGCTCTTGAAAGAAAGGGTGAAATTTTTGCCACAATGAAGGTTCAAGAAAAATTTGAAATGACTGAAGATGATAAAAAATGGGAATGTGAGAAAGTTTATAAGGGTCATGGCGAAGAGTCTGAAGATGCAGTGTTCTGGAAAATTGCCATGGAAGATCATCCCGGTGTTCAGATGGTTATGGCCAGAAAAGAATTCTGCCTTGCCGGCCCTGTAAAAGTTCTTTC
>JAOZRF010000195.1 GCA_029940245.1 Desulfobacula sp. | reverse complement strand
ACCATCATGACCGACCCTGAAACTGCCGACAGGGTGTATATTGAACCGGTCACCCCTGAAACCATTATTAAGGTCATTGAAAAAGAACGGCCAGATGCCCTGCTGCCCACCCTTGGCGGCCAGACCGGTTTGAACACGGCCATGGAAGCGGCTAAAACCGGTATCCTTAAAAAATATAATGTTGAGATGATCGGGGCTTCTGAAGATTCCATTAATAAAGCCGAGGACCGGGAACTTTTCAGGAATGCCATGAATAAAATCGGCTTAAAGATTCCCAAAAGCGGATTTGCCACCAACATGCAGGAAGTTGAAGAAATTTCTAAGCGTATCGGCTTTCCCATTATTGTCAGACCCAGCTTTACCCTTGGCGGAACGGGCGGCGGGGTGGCTTACAATGCCGAAGAACTGGCGTTTCTTACAAAATCAGGCCTTGACGCCAGCCGTATCACCCAGGTGATGCTGGAAGAATCCGTCCTGGGCTGGAAAGAGTATGAGCTGGAAGTCATGCGGGATCATGCCGATAATGTGGTCATTATCTGTTCCATTGAAAATGTGGATGCCATGGGTGTTCATACGGGCGACTCCATCACAGTGGCCCCGACTCAGACCCTTTCGGACAAGGAATTTCAGAAACTCAGAGATGCTTCCATTGCCATCATGCGGGAGATCGGCGTGGATACCGGCGGATCTAATGTCCAGTTTGCCATCAATCCTGAAAACGGGGATATGATTGTGGTGGAGATGAATCCGAGAGTATCCCGAAGTTCGGCTCTCGCCTCCAAGGCCACGGGATTTCCCATTGCAAAAATTGCCGCCAAACTGGCAGTCGGCTATACCCTGGATGAAATCCCCAATGATATCACCGGAGAAACCCTGGCCTGTTTTGAACCGTCCATTGATTATTGTGTGGTAAAAATCCCCAGATGGACCTTTGAAAAATTTCCCGAAACAGAAGATATTCTGACAACGGCCATGAAATCCGTGGGTGAAACCATGTCCATTGGCAGAACCTTTAAGGAAGCATTTCAAAAAGGCTTGCGGTCCCTTGAAATCGGCCGGGCAGGGTTTGGGGCAGATGGAAAAGATCCGCTTCCCGGCAGTGTTTCCGGCAACGAGCTGGAGTACAAACTGTCCACCCCCAATTCCCAGCGGCTGTTCTACATCAAATATGCCATTGAACACGGCATGCCCATTACCATGATCCATGAACTGACCCGCATAGATCCCTGGTTCCTGAACCAGATGAAACAGATCGTGGATCTTGAAAAACAGATAACGCTTGCCGGCAAGGACCTGCCCCGTGATCTCTTTGAAAAGGCAAAAAAATACGGATTCTCGGATAAGCAGCTGGCGTACATGACACGTCTGACGGAAAAACAGATTGAAAAAACACGAAAAGCCCTGGGCATTATTCCGGTTTACAAACTGGTGGATACCTGTGCCGCAGAATTTAGGGCTGTCACGCCATATTACTACTCCACCTATGAAACAGAATGCGAAGCCAGGGTATCGGACAGGAAAAAAGTCATTATCCTGGGTGGCGGACCCAACAGAATAGGTCAGGGGATTGAATTTGACTATTGCTGTGTGCATGCCTCTTTTGCATTGAAAGAAGAAGGCGTGGAATCCATTATGGTCAACTCCAACCCTGAGACAGTTTCCACAGACTATGACACCTCGGACAAACTCTACTTTGAACCGGTCACTCTGGAGGACGTGCTTCACATTGTTGAAAAAGAAAAGCCCTATGGTGTCATTGTTCAGTTTGGCGGGCAAACGCCCCTGAACCTGGCCACGGATCTTCAGAAAGCTGGCGTGCCCATCATCGGGACCAGCCCTGAAAGCATTGACCGGGCCGAAGACAGGGATCTTTTCCAGGCAATGCTCAATAAACTTAAGCTTCGGCAGCCTGAAAACGGCATTGCGTTCAGTTATGACGAGGCACGAAAAGTGGCAAGAGATATCGGATATCCGGTCATGGTTCGACCTTCTTTTGTCCTGGGCGGCCGTGCCATGAAAATTGTGTATGATGAAAGCGATCTTGAACAATACTTTGAGCTGGCTGTCCAGGCATCCCCTGACAAGCCCGTCCTCATTGACAAATTCCTTGAAGAAGCCTTTGAACTGGATGTAGATGTCATTTCAGATGGTAAGAAAACCATTATCGGCGGCATGATGGAACATATTGAAGAAGCCGGTATCCATTCCGGAGACTCTGCCTGTGTGTTACCCCCATACTCTATTTCTCAAGCCCATATTGATGAAATGGCAGCAGCAGCAAGGGCTATTGCCAAAGAACTGAATGTTAAGGGCCTGATGAACATCCAGTTTGGCATCATGAATGACACTGTCTACATTATAGAAGTCAACCCAAGGGCTTCCAGAACCATTCCCTTTGTATCCAAAGCCATCGGCATCCCCCTGGCCAAGCTTGCAACAAAGGTCATGCTGGGCAAAACCCTTGATGAACTGGGATATACCAGGGAAATTATCCCGTCGTATTATTGTGTTAAAGAAGCGGTCATGCCCTTTGACCGGTTTGATAATGTTGACCCGGTCCTGGGACCTGAAATGAAATCCACGGGTGAGGTCATGGGAATTGATAAAGACCTGGGTGCGGCCGTTGCCAAATCCCAACTGGCTGCCGGGCAAAAACTTCCCACTGAAGGCACGGTGTTTGTCAGCGTCCAGGACAAGGACAAACCGGCTGCCCTGCCCGTTGCCAGAAACTTTTATAAAATGGGATTCACCATCATGGCCACAAGAGGAACTGCCCGGTTTCTTGAAGAAAATGACGTGCCCACAAAACTGGTTAAAAAAGTCTCTGCCGGCCGGCCCCATGTTGTGGATGCCGTGACCAACAATGAAGTGCAGTTTATTTTAAATACAGGGGCCTCAAGCCAGACCAAGCGGGACGGGTATGAAATACGGCGTGCCGCCATTAAATATAAAATCCCTTATGCAACCACAACAGACGGTACAAGAGCTATCTGCAGTGCCATCCATGCCCTTAAAAAAGAAACGCTTTCTGTTAAACCGATTCAAGACTACCACCGGGAAAATAAAGATGAATAATCAATTGTTTGAAAATGAACGGCCCAGGGATGAATGCGGGGTGTTCGGACTGTATAGGCATAGTGAAGCTGCCAAAATCACCTATTTCGGTCTGTATGCCCTCCAGCACCGGGGCCAGGAAAGTGCGGGCATTTCAGTAAACAGAGGAGAAAATGATAAAATTTTTTCCCACAAGGGAATGGGGCTTGTACCTGAAATCTTTAACATGGATGATCTGGAAAGAATCGAAGGCGGTTCTGCCATAGGGCACGTCCGGTATTCCACCACGGGGGATTCCGTATTAACCAATGCCCAGCCCTTTGTCGTCAACCACAGACACCGCTCCTATGCCGTTGCCCACAACGGGAACCTGGTAAATGCCCATATTCTCAAAGAAGAACTGGAAGAACATGGTTCCATTTTCCAGACCACCATGGATTCTGAGGTTTTCCTCCATTTGTTTATTAAAAATTTAATTAAAGGGGATGTTGAGAGCGCTGTTTTAAAAGCAGTTTCAAAAATTGAAGGGGCCTATTCCATGATCCTTTTAACCTGTAAGGGGGAGATCATCGGCATGAAAGACCCTAATGGCTTCAGACCCCTGGCACTGGGAAAACTCAACGGCCATTATGTCCTGGCATCTGAAACCTGTGCCTTTGATCTGATCCAGGCAGAATTCATCCGGGAACTTGATCCAGGAGAGATCGTTATTATTAATGAAGACGGTATTAAAAGCATTAAACACCCCAAGGCCGCCAGTCATAAATCCTTATGCATATTTGAATATATCTACTTTGCCAGGCCCGATTCCACCATTGATGGAAAGAATGTCTATAAGATGAGAAAAGCCCATGGCCAGAGACTGGCCCAGGAAGCCCCTGTGGATGCAGACCTTGTCATGCCGTTCCCGGATTCAGGCAATTATGCTGCCATAGGGTATGCCAGAGAATCGGGGATTCCTTTTGAAATGGGCATGATTCGGAATCATTACGTGGGTCGAAGCTTTATCCAGCCCACTCAGTCCATGCGTGATTTTACAGTTCGGGTAAAGCTCAACCCGGTCAGGGAGTTGATCAAAGGCAAAGATATTATCATTATTGAAGATTCCATTATTCGAGGTACCACTGCAAAAACCCGTGTCAAAGCCTTGCGTGAACTCGGGGTTAAAAAGGTTCATATGCGTGTCTCCTGCCCGCCCCATAAATTTCCCTGTTATTATGGTATAGATTTTTCATCCAAAGGAGAACTGATTGCGGCTCAAATGTCAATAGATAAATTACGGGACCACCTTGGCCTTGATTCTTTGCATTATCTTTCCATTAAAGGTATGCTGGAGGCATCCGGGGTAAAAAATCCAGAGCAAAACTTTTGTAAAGCATGTTTTGACGGAAACTACCCGGTTCCTTTTGACCCGGATTTTACCAAACAGTGTATGGGATAGCATGACAACCAGGACAGTTGCATTTTCAAAGGATTCCTCCAATCTCTTTTTTCATATTTTAACAAAGTGCAACCTTTGCTGCACCCATTGCTATATTAACAAGGATCAGCACGGAGCCAACACCCTTGATATTGAAACCATACGAAACTGGCTCGGCATTTTTTCAGACAAGGCTTCCAAGACCAATGTCATTTTTCTTGGGGGTGAACCCACCCTTCACCCGGATCTTCATCTGGCGGTTAAAGCGGCGAAACGCCTTGGGTTCAAATCCATCACAATAGATACCAATGGATATCTCTTCCATAACATCCTGGACAACATAACCCCGAATGATGTTGATTTCCTGTCTTTTTCACTGGATGGCGCCACAAAAAAAACAAATGATGACATCAGAGGAAAAGGAAGCTACGACAAGGTAATGGAGGGTATACAGAAATCGCTTACCAAAAACTTTTCATGCTCGATGATCTATACTGTTTCAGATATGAATATTCATGAGCTGGAACTGATGCCGGATCTTGTCAAAAATCTGGGTATCAAACGTTTTTTTATCCAGGTGATCGGCATAAGAGGCAAGTCTTCAAACACGGATGAAAAACTTCAGGTGACCAGAGAAACCTGGCTATCCACCATTCCAGAAATTGCCGAAAAGATTGCTGCTCATGGCATTGTTGTGACCTATCCCAAGGTATTTCTAAACAAAGAGGACATATTTCAATGTGCAGGTATTGTGGCAGATAATTATTTTATATTTCCAAACGGAAGGGTTTATCAATGCCCTGTCTGCGAAGATTTTCCGTTGCATTCCCATGAAATAAAAAACAATCAATTAATTACCACCCCTAAAATTAATGAGAAAGACTTGTTCGGCCTCACCATCCCGGAAGGCTGTGTCATGAACAAAATGATTCAGCCTCAGAACCTTTCTTATCGCCAGGATGGAACTCCGGAATATCTCATTGCATGCTGCATGCTGAAAGAAGAGCTTTCTAAAAATCCTTCATAAGGTTTTTTAGTCGATAACAGGGCACTCATTTTTTGCCAATCCAAAATTCAGCTAAACCACTGCCGGGCAAGGCTTATAAAGATTTATAAAATCGCATTTTTTTAAATAATTTTGCTATTTGGCCAAAATGCCAGGGTTGGCATTTTGGCCAAATAGCACTTTTTTTGATATGATAATCGAATATTCGATATTCGAACTTGTATTTTGCCACATGCCATGATAGGAACCTTTTAATTGTTAACTTTCATTGCTACCCTATGGCAGAACACCCAATACGGAAATAGCCGAGAAATTAAATCTATCGGAGACCGCCATTCGAAAGTTTACTTTTTTAACTATTCCACATGGCAGGGAAAAAACGGGCTCTATATAGAAGATCTTTATATTCTTGCA
>JAOZRF010000194.1 GCA_029940245.1 Desulfobacula sp. | reverse complement strand
TCCAAATCAAATACCTTTAAAATATTATGTATTTCACCTTTTATTACATGATCAAAAGGACTGTTTTCAAACTTGAAATCTTCAGGCACCAGTGTGGGATGATATCCGCCCACAATTATGGTTGTATCCGGCTTTTTTTGTTTTATTTTCCGGGCAAAATAAAGAGATGACAGAAAATTTAAGCTTGACCAGCATGAAATAGCGATATAATCCGTATCTATGGAAAGAATCCTGTTTAAGGATTTTTCCTTGAATGCTTCCAATCCTTTTTCATCTTCAGGTCTTAAAAATTCATTTTCAAGATCAACTACACTTACATCAAAAAATTCTTTTAAAAAAGTATAGATATAAACCATGTGGGGTTTTAATGTGATAAACCGGCCCCAGTCCCTGGAATAAAAATCTCCAGGGTATATCAGTAAAAGTTTTTGTTTTGTTTTCATAGCCCGCCCTGTTGAGATTAACTGTTCTATAGTGCCTGAACGAAAACCTTGTTCAGGCAATCACCATGCCTTTACCGATCTTATATGCTTCCAGGTTTATTTCAACCTTGTGGGCTGGAACTTTTTTTAAAATTACCTGTTCAAACACATTTAAAGACATGGGAAGATCACCAGTTGATGAAAGTGCACCCATTGCCATAATATTTCCAAAAACAGGATTCCCCAGGTTCAACGCCGCTTTTGTGGTATCAAAAAATTTTGCATCTGCTGAAAGGGACTCTATCCACTTTATAATTTGTTTTTTTTCAGGATAAATCTGCTCCCCGCATATAACGCCCACAGACTGGATGGGCCTGGTATTGCACAGCACCTTGACCTTTGGATTTCCATAAACGGCCAGCACCCGGATGGCTTCCATGGGTTCCAGTGCCACCACCATATTCGCCTTTCCCTTTGGCATCTGGGGAGAAAATCCGCCCCTTGCAGAAATTCTCAAATGACTCATCACAGATCCCCCTCTCTGGGAAGCACCAAATGTTTCTCCGATGGTAACAGTATACCCCTGATGAATCATCATATCCCCTAAAACACGGGAAGCCAGAACATTACCCTGTCCACCGACACCGGCAATGATCAGATTATATGGATCACAACGCAATGTATTTTCCATGAATTACCTCACCTTTTTTGCAGTGATGGCCCCTGTCGGGCAAATACTCGCACACACTCCGCAGCCGGCACAGAGCACCTCATCAATCTGGATTTTATTCTTTATTGTATCCCATATCAGACCCGGGCATTTAAAAACTCTGGTGCAAAGTCTGTTGCAACCGCAATGGTCGGCCAGGCAACGATCGGCATCAATAGCCATCTCATACATCTTCCTGCCCTTCCTTATGGGGCTTAAGGCACATGGCTGTTTTAAAATCAGCACGCGTGGGTTACCTTTATCTTCCAAAAATTCCAGCAGGATTTGCCGGGTGGCTTTCAAATCAAAGGGATCACTCACCTCCACCCGGACATCCATGGCACGACACAGTTTTTCAATGTCCAGCATGGGCAGTTTGCTTCCCATTGCACCGGCCGGGGAACCTGGATGTGGCTGGAATCCGGTCATGGCTGTTCCAGAGTTGTCCAGCACCACAAGAATCATGTCAGACTGATTATGGACGGCATTGACCAGTGCCGGCATCGCTGCATGGAAAAAAGTTGAGTCACCACAAACAGCCATAACCGATTGTGACATTCCAAATCTATCAAATTTCCCAAATCCACCGGCCATACCGATGCCTGAACCCATGGCCTGAAGAATCTTGATTGTGCTGAATCCACATGGGCCTGCCCCCAGGCCGTAGCACCCTATATCACCACAGAGGAAACCTGATCGATTGTCCAGCTTGAGTGCGGTGTGGATAAGCCAGAACGATGCCCGGTGAGGGCATCCGGGACAAAAGGTCAATTCCCTGTTAAATACCCCGGCAGCTATTATTTGCGCCGCTTCTGCACTATAATCGTCTAAAACAGGTTGAACGCTTGTGCCCAGGATATGGTTGATCCCTTTGATTAAAAGATCCGGGTTCAACTCATTCACACAGGGAAGTGTCCCGTCTTTTCTTCCGAAAAAAGTTTTTATGCCTACCTGTTTTGCCTTTTCAGCGGCCATAACCTTTATATTGTCCTCAAGAAAAGGGGTTCCCTCCTCCACAATAAAAATTTTTTCACAGACACTAAGGTGTTGTTCCAAAAGCTTGGAAGGCAAAGGCCAGGTTGTGCCCAGCTTTAGAAGACCCACCCGGTCCCATAAATTAAGAATGGTAAGGGCCTCCCGGGTATAAAGATTGCAGACCGAACTTGTAATGATCAGAAGTTCAGGTTTTTGCGGGCCTGTATATGTGTTAAACGGGCTTTCTTCAAAAGCTGCCACAGCCTTTGACAATTTTTCATGCTGACGTCTCCGCAATGAATCAACCAGGGTCGGAAACGCCAGAACCGCTCCTTTCATCTGGTCCATTGGAGTTCCGCTGAATTCAAAAATCGCCTCGGGAATACTTTTTGGAAGCTTTCCCATAATCACATTTCCACTGGCATGGGACAACCTTGTGACTGATCGGAGCATAACAATATTGCGAATATCACAGGAAAGCTCAAAGGCCCACCTGGCCATATCTTTTGCTTCCTGAAAATCCCCGGGCTCCAGCAATGGGAATTCCATCATCTTGGCATAGGGACGGGAATCCCCTTCATTTGTGCTTGAAAGCGCTCCCGGGTCCTCACATGAAACCAGCACCAATGGCCCCCTTGTGCCATATTCTGCGATGTGAAGAAGAGAATCCGCAGCCACGTTCACCCCCACCTGTTTCATTACGCACAGGGACTTCAAATTCGCGTATGATCCAGCCGCAGCGACTTCCAGGGCTACCTTTTCATTAACCGACCATTCCACATATAAATTGCGTTCCCCGGCCACATTGGCCAGTTGCTCCACGATCTCTGAAGATGGTGTACCAGGGTAACCGGTCACCACATTCACACCTGCCTCAAGCGCGCCCCGGGCAATCGCATCATTTCCCATGAGAAGTGCCTCAAAGTCCTTCTTATTTTCAAACAATATAGATGACATTTATCCTCTCAATTTTTTAATGTGTCGAACCACTGGATCTTCCGGGTCAATATAAATAAAATCATCCGGATTGCCGGTCTTTTCAGACAGATTAATAAGACAGGTCAATTTTTTTCCGGCTGATGCCTTTTTGAGGTTTTCAATATTTTTATCCGGTACTGCCTTAAATTCCAGGACACCCTTTTCCCGGGCCAGGGCCAGCAATTGCCCACCCAGGTCTGTTCTTACAATGACCTGATTCCATCCCCTGTCCACATCCCAGCCTTCAGGACTTCGTGCCGCGCCCACCGAGATATCGGCAAATTCACAGGTCATATCAAAGCAGTATCTGCAATTGTCTCGAACACAGGTGTTGACTTCTTCAATGGGAATTTCTATCGTTCCATCCATTGTATAAACTTCCATACAGGCATATTTACTGGGCAGGATATCAATCCCCTTAATCTTGCGATCCCCTGTCTTTTCTTTCAGCAGCTTCTGGAGTTTGCGCCAGTCAAGAGCCCAGCCGCAGAAAAGTCCCAGGACAAGCCTGAGTTTTTCCATCCGCATCTTATCTTCAGGAACCGGATTAACCTTCATTTTTGCCAGGGCCAGTGCCTGGCATGGTGTGGCCACAACACCGATTTTACCGGTATCTGTCTTAGAAATGCGATTGAATACCGACAAAGTAGGAGAAACTGCAAACTTACTCCCACTTTTACCGGAAACCTCATCCTTATCTACAATTGATTGGGCGGCCGGTAAAAACTGATCATTCTGATCCGCCAGAATCGCCTCATCAATAAACCCCTGGTCAAGTGCCAATTGAATCAGTGCCGTCACAGTACCACCGTGCTGGGCTCCTGCCCGAATATTTTCATCCGCAGCCCGGGTCATATAAAGGCCCTTGAAGGCCCCTATTTCCAAAACCATGTCGCCTGGATTGAAAAGCGCACATCTCAGCATTTCAAAATCAGTGGGTGTTCGGGGGCAATACGTAAAACAGCGACCCTTTTCCAGATTGCAGTCATGAACAAGGATGGTTTTGTCCTTGTAATATTCTATGGAAGGACAAAGGTTTACACAGGCGCAACAGCCTGTACAAAGCCCTTGTTTAAGCACTTTTGTATTGATCCCCTGCTGTCCCTGCTGGTTTTTGTCATCTTTATCCATATCAATAAATTTTCCTTAAAAAAATATACTGTCAACTCATTTAAACAAACAAATTTAGCATCACTTTTAGTTGATCTCTTTTAATTGAACTGTCTTATTTATTCAATAAAAAAGAAAAAAAATCATAAACCGCTGCGATTGCCTGACTTTCAGAGGATTCATGGAATTGTTTTTTAACACGCAATAACCCTTGACATAAAATTAAAGGGAGTTTATATCCTTTTAACAATTGTACTTAGAGATTAATATTATTTTTAATAAAGAAAATATGAACAAAATATGAATTTAAAACAAGTACTTAAAAAAAATAAGGAATTATTTATAAAAAAATGGTTCCATGCAACAATTGATACATATCCCCGGCAAACTGCAAAAATACTGGGTAAAAACTCCAACCGGTTTGACAATCCCATTGGTGCCATTACCCATGAAACCATTGAAGATGTATTTAATCTTATCCTGGAAGATTGCGATCCGGAAATGCTTGAAAAGACACTTGACCCTGTAATCCGGATCAGAGCGGTACAGACATTTTCAGCTTCCCAGGCAGTCAGTTTTGTTTTTGCTTTAAAACAGATTGGTGAAGATATCATTGATGACAATTTGATCAGAGAATTTGACAAACTTGTTGATACCATTGCTCTGGCAGCATTCGACAGGTTTATGAAATGTAAAGAAGAAATATTCCTTTTAAAGGCCACTGAGAGCAAAAGGCGGATTCACAGGGCTTTTGAAAGGGCGGGTTTAGTAGCAGAGCTGACGGAAGAAGATCTCCTTGGCTCAAATAAATCTTAACGTGCATGACAAAATTTAGGTTTGTCATGCATAAAACAATGAGGTGGTTATAATATGAATCAAAAGTACTTGATCCCCCTGACAGCTGTTTTTCTGGCTTTTTTAGTCGCATACACAGGGGTTGAGGGAGCAGGGCTTCAGTGGTTCTTCGGAATTGTTTTTCCCTATGTAGCGATTATTGCCTTTCTTGCCGGGTTTGTATACAAGGTTTTAGGATGGGCATCTTCTGCTGTTCCGTTCAGGATTCCAACAACCTGCGGGCAACAGAAATCTCTGCCATGGATAAAACAAAACACCATTGACAACCCTGATACTTCAACTGGTGTATTTCTGCGTATGGTTCTTGAAATTTTTCTTTTCAGATCCCTTTTCAGAAACACAAAAGCAGCATTTAACAGAAATGCATCCAACAGTCTTTCCTATTCCTGGGAAATTTTTCTCTGGTTAGGTGCCCTTGCCTTTCATTATTCCTTTTTAGTCGTATTGTTAAGGCATTTTAGATTTTTTACATCTCCTGTACCCTCCTGTCTTAAATTTTTAGAATATCTTGACGGCATTGTACAATTGGGACTTCCGGGAATATTTTTATCTGGTGTTGTATTGCTTGCAGCAACCTTGTTTTTGCTTGCAAGAAGAATATTTGATGCCAAGGTCACCTATATCTCCCAGGCGGCTGATTACTTTCCCTTATTCCTTATTATCGGGATTGCAGCAAGTGGTTTATCCATGAGATATTTCACAAAGGTTGATATTATCGGCATCAAAACGCTTACCATGGGCCTTGTAACCTTTAGCCCAACTATTCCCGAAGGAGTCGGCGGTCTTTTTTATGCCCATGTCTTTCTGGTAAGCATCCTTTTTGCATACTTCCCGGCCAGCAAACTCATGCA
>JAOZRF010000193.1 GCA_029940245.1 Desulfobacula sp. | reverse complement strand
CTGCGATGTATCTTTCTCAAGCCGGTTTTTTAGGATGTGTGGAAAATGTTAAAATTAATTTACCCTGTCTTAAAACCCAAAAAACGGTTGATGAGATAACAAGGCAATT
This sequence comes from Desulfobacula sp., assembly GCA_029940245.1. Classification (GTDB taxonomy): domain Bacteria; phylum Desulfobacterota; class Desulfobacteria; order Desulfobacterales; family Desulfobacteraceae; genus Desulfobacula. The sequence goes on along the minus strand of JAOZRF010000193.1, from coordinate 5,818 downwards.
GGATTCAATTATGACAAAAAATCCTGTATCCATCGGGATTTGAGTGACATATAATTTATGATTATTGATTTAATAAAGTATGGGTTAATTTGTAAACAGCAGGTATTTTTATGAAAGCATTAATGTGTGTGCCAAATATTAGTGAAGGTAAAGATCTTAGTGTTATCGAAAAAGTGGTTGAGACCATTCGATCCTCTCCAGGTGTGACACTGCTGGATTATTCATCCGATGCCGACCATAACCGTTCGGTAATTTCATATATCGGCGAACCTGATGCCGTTGTGGCGGCAACCCGGTTCCTGGTTAAAACCGCCATCGACCTGATCGACATGTCCAGACAAAAAGGATCTCATCCCCGCCAGGGTGCTGTGGATGTGGTTCCCTTTATTCCCATTAGCGGCATTGCTGAAAAAGAATCAGTGAATATCGCCCGTGAATTCGGACGATTTGTGGGCCAACTGGGAGTTCCCGTTTACTTTTATGAGGATGCAGCCAGACACCCGGACCGAAAAAGCCTGGTAAAAGTACGGAAAGGGGAATATGAAGCTCTGGCCGAAAAAATATTAAAACCCGAGTGGACACCGGATGAGGGCCCGGCAAAATTTATTCCAAAGACCGGTTCCATACAGATATCTTCAAGATTTCCTCTGGTGGCTTTGAACATCAATCTAGGGACCAGGAAATTGGAAATCGCGCAAACCATTGCAAAAAGTGTACGGCATATTAATGGCGGATTTCGTTTTGTGCGGGCCATGGGTTTGTCTCTGGAAAAAGAAGGTTTGACGCAGGTGTCCATGAACCTGACCCATTATCAGAAGACGCCTATTCCCATGGTAATGGAAGCTGTAAAAAGGGAGGCGGCCAAATACGGGGTAAACGTGGTCGGCAGTGAGCTTGTCGGACCGGTTCCCCTTGAGGCCATGGGGCAGGTGTTGCGGTACTATCTACAGGCCCATGATTTTTCAATGGATCAGATTATTGAAAATGCATTGATGAGGTGATCCGGGTCATTATTTAATGAGGTGAAAATGAAATCCAAAGCAGATCTTTTGATCCATAACACAAAAGAAGTGATTACCTGTGTACCCAATGGATCCGATTCCCTGGGAAGAATTACAGATGGGGCTATAGTGATCGGGGACGGGTTAATTATGGCCGTGGGAAAGTTGTCTGATCTAAAGAAAACCATGGATCTATCGAAAGTTGAGCAAATAGATGCCCAGGGGAAAATAGTGGCACCCGGATTTGTAGATTGTCATACCCACTTAATATTTGGCGGCTCGCGGGGAAAAGAGTTTGCCTTGAAAATGACCAACAGCATGGATGAAATTGCGTCTCTGGGAATGGACACGGGGATTCCCGCATCGATTCGAATGACTCGTGAAGCAAGTGAAGAGGCGCTTTATCTTTCGGCAAAGGATCGCCTTGGCAGAATGCTGAGCTACGGAACCACAACAGTTGAAAGTAAATCAGGATATGGCATCAATTTAAAGGATGAATTAAAACAATTGGTCGTCAATCAGAGGTTATCGACAACTCAGCCTGTGGAAGTTGTTTCAACCTTTTTAGGCGCCCATGATTTTCCTTTGGAAATTGATCGATCTGACCCGCTTCAAAGAGAGGGCTATGTTCAATTTTTGATTCAGGAAATGATTCCCCGGGTGGCAAAAGAAAAACTGGCCGAATTTTGCGATATCTATTGCGATGAAGGATACTACACTCGCAATGAAGCCGAACAGATATTAAAAACCGGTCTTAATTATGGTTTGCAGGCAAAAATTCATACGGACGCATACGGGAATATAGGGGGAAGTACGCTGGCTGCCGATCTGCCCTGCATATCAGCCGATCATTTAAATTATACGACAGAGGCGGAAATGTCTCGATTAGCGGCCTCCCGTGTCATCGGCGTTGTATTGCCTGCCTTGGATTTTGCAGTGGCACATCCAGATCCATTTAACGCAAGAAAAATGCTGAATGCAGGGATGACACTGGCTTTAGGGACCAACTTAAACCCTGGAAACTGGACTGAATCCATGCAGTTTGTGATACAGCTGGCCTGTCGAAATCATGGGTTGTCCCTGGAAGAGGCGATGATGGCGTCTACAGTCGGTGCTGCAAAAGCAATCAAAAGAGAAGATATGATCGGCTGTCTTTCACTTGGATATCAGGCTGATATCCAAATTTGGGATTTAAACTGTTTTGAAGATCTTCTCTACCGCATTGCAAATAATGCCGTGTGGAAAGTGATCAAAAAAGGACGGCTCGTGATCCATTAATTTTATACCAAAGGGAACAGAACAAAAAGGCTTACAAATTTGAGATATAAAGGGAGACTATGAATATTACCAGCGTTGAAATTACAGGAAAAACCCTGACCATCGAAGAGGTGGTTGCCGTTGCTCAAAATCGAGCCTTTGTCACCCCTCTCGGCCGGGAGACACGAGAACGGATGGAAGCCTCACAGCAATGGCTCCACGATGCGATCCGTCAGAAGAAACAGGTATTTTATGGAATTAATACAGGATTTGGTTCCCATGCCAATGATGTTATAGATCCGGACCAGGCCGGCCAATTATCCAGAAACGTTATTCTGGCCGATGTCGCGGGAGTTGGTAATCCATTGCCACAGGAAATTGTCAGAGCCATGATGGTGATCCGTGCCAACACCATATCTTCCGGCCACTCTGCCGTTCGGCCGGCAGTTGTGGAACAGCTGATCGCCATGCTCAATAAAAATGTGGTGCCCCAGGTGCCTGAAAAAGGGTCTTTGGGAGCCAGCGGTGATCTGGTGCCTCTGGCACATATTGCAATCGTGGCGACATGTGATGCCAAAGGCGGCGGGTATAGCGGCAAAGCCTGGTATAAAGGCGAGCTGTTAACCGGTGAAAAAGCCATGGAAAAAGCGGGAATTCCCAGACTTAAGCTGATTTTTAAAGAGGGAAATTCCATGATTAACGGCACGGCATTTATGGCTGCTGCCGGGTGTCTGGCCATTGATAAATGTGAAAAACTGGTGGAACATGCCGATATTGCAGCTGCCATGAGCCTTGAGGCCTTTACTGCCATATCCAATGCATTTCATCCCGATCTTCATGCTGCATCCAACCAGACCGGCCAGATAAATACGGCAGCCAGGCTCCGTACACTTCTAAAGGGAAGTCAATTGATTGATGCAAACCCGCGGGTACAGGATGCCTATAGTTTACGCTGCATTCCCCAGATTATCGGACCAGTAAAGGATACCATTGCCTTTGCCAGACAATATATTGAAAATACACTCAATGCTTCCATTGACAATCCTCTGGTCTTTCCAACCGGAAAAGATTTTCACAGTGTCTCAGGAGGTAATTTCCATGGAGAGGGACTGGCATTTATGATGGATTTTCTATCCATTGCCATTTCAGAAGTTGCCAATGTCTCCGATAGAAGGTCATTTGCACTGCTGACACCGGAATTAAATAATGGGTTGCCGTCCATGCTGATAAAATCCAATGGAATTAACACGGGCTTGATGGTCGCCCAGTATTCAGGGGCGTCCCTGGTTTCCGATAATAAAACACTGGCGCACCCGGATAGCGTTGATTCCATTCCCACCAGCGCCAACCAGGAAGACCACGTGAGTATGGGAGCCAATGGTGCCCGGCATTTACTGGAGATCATCAACAATGTTACTCATGTCGTTGCCATTGAGTTTTTATGTGCTGCACAGGCCATTGATTTTCGGGAAAATGGAAAGGATAGATTGGGAATCGGGGCGGCCGCAGCTTATTCATTAATTCGAGAAAAGGTACACATGTATCAAAATGACCATGAAATGTCGCCGGATATTGAAACACTTGCCAACCTGATCAATGGTGAAACCATTATCAATCAAGTTAACCAGGCCTTACAAACAGGAGAAAACCAATGAAAACCGAAATTTTGTATGAAGTAAAAGCACAGCGTGGGTCCACCTTGAGATGTAAGGGGTGGAAACAGGAAACCATCCTGAGAATGCTTGAAAACAACATGGAAAATGCCGAAGCGCCCGAATATCTGGTAATCTATGGCGGCATCGGTAAATGTGCAAGAAACTGGGAATCCTATCATGCCATTGTTGAATCCTTAAAAATCATGGAAAACAACGAAACACTGGTTGTGCAGTCTGGAATGCCCATTGCAATTTTTAAAACCCACAGGCTGGCGCCACGGGTTGTGATGGCAACCACCAATATCATGAAAGCGGACTGGCCGACCTTCTATGATCTACAGGAAAAAAATCTGACGATTTTTGCACAGTATACTGCTGCTCCCTGGCAATATATCGGTACCCAGGGGGTGATTCAGGGAACATTTGAAACCTTGGGCGCCATCGCAGATCGACACTTTGACGGATCACTTGCGGGCCGGATTCTGCTGACAGCCGGTCACGGCGGAATGGGAGCCAATCAGCCCCGGGCAATGAGTATGCATGGGGGGGTCTGCATTGATGTGGATGTCAATGAAGACATTATCGACAAACGAATTCAAATCGGGTTTACGGATGTAAAGGCAAAAGACCTGAAAGAAGCAATCGAAATGGCAAAAGCGGCTGCCCTTGAGAAAAAACCGCTGGCCATCGGCGTTGTGGGGAACGCAGCAAACTTGTTCTGGGAAGCCTATGAAATGGATTTTAACCCGGATATCGTGACGGAAATGTGTCCCTGTCATGATCCTTTGTCCTATATCCCGGAAGGATATACACCCGAAGAAGCGGATGAGCTGCGCTCAAACGACCGTGATCTCTACCTTGAAAAAGCCCGCACCTCCATGGTTCGACAATTGCGTGCCATGAACGCCTACGCCGCCAGGGAAGGGGTTTGGGTATTTGAATATGGAACCTCCATTCGTAAGGAATGCAGGGATGCTGGAATGCCTGAAGAAGAAGCAATGATAATTCCGGGTTTTGTGGCGGAATATATCCGACCCCTTTTCTGTGAAGGACGCGGTCCCTTCCGATGGACCTGTACATCCGGTGAAGCAGACGATCTGTCTCGACTGGATGATCTGGTGCTGGAAATGTTCCCGGAAGATAAACTGACAGTGAAGTGGATTAACCTGGCGCGTAAAAATTTACCCATTGAAGCTTTGCCGGCCCGTGTCTGTTATCTGGGCTTTGGAGAACGAAAAGCCTTTGCGCTTAATGTCAACGACCTGGTCAAGAAGGGTGAGATCAAAGCACCCGTTGCCTTTTCCCGTGACAACCTGGATTCCGGTTCCATTGTAAATCCAACCTTTGAATCCGAGAAGATGAAAGACGGGGGAGATCTGATATCTGACTGGCCAATGCTGAACGCATTATTGAATTGTGCCGCCATGTGCGACCTGATTGCCATTCAGGCCAATTATTCCATGGGTGAAGCAGTCCACACCGGTGTAACCATGATTGCCGACGGCAGTGAGGAAGCGGATTTAAGACTGGATGCCTGTATGGCCACTGACTCCGGTATTGGTGTTGTTCGCCATGCCCAGGCCGGTTATGAGACAGCACGAGATGTTGCAAACGGAAAAGGAAATCTGACAAAAGATAGCATCAAGATTCCATTGTGGTGGAGTCCTAAAGCGACCTTTGGTCCTGAAGGCGGACATCAATTGCGTCGCAGTTCACATACTAAAAAAGATTAAAGCGGTTACGCCTAAAATAATAAAGGAAAAATCATGACAACCCCAATAACTTTTGAACCAAAATTGACGTTTCTCTCCCAGGAAGATCGGGAAAAAATCCACAGTACAGCCATGACCATTTTATCGGATATAGGAATGTTTATTCAACATGAAGAGGCCCTGTCTTTATTGT
>JAOZRF010000192.1 GCA_029940245.1 Desulfobacula sp. | reverse complement strand
TTTGCCATGTTATTTTTCCCTGATCTTCTAAGATGTCTTTTTTTCGTGGGAATCCAGATTTTGGGCTGTCATGATTCTTTCGGACAATTCGATTGTTCTTGCAATAAACGCTTCCATTTCATCTGGTTTAATGGGGGTTGTTGATGGTGGTCGATTCTTGAGGGGATCCACCAATTTTCCATTTTTCGTCATGCGAAAATCAAGATGCGGCCCCGTGGCACGCCCTGTCATCCCCACATATCCAATTACATCTCCCTGTAATACTTTTTTGTTTTTTGCCATGCCATGGGCAAATTTAGACATGTGGTTATAGCTTGTGGTATATCCATTATAATGCTGAATTTTAATACAATTCCCCATACCCCCCGTGTTAAAACCGATTTGCGTTATGACACCATCCCCCACTGTTCTTATGGGTGTGCCTTTGGGGGCTGAATAGTCCACTCCAGGATGAGGCCGATATTCCTTAAAAATAGGATGAAACCTTTTCAGGGTAAATTTGGAGGAAATTCGTGTAAACGCAAGCGGTGCTTTTAAAAATGCTTTTTGAAGTGATTTTCCATTCTCATTATAATATCTTGGCACCCCGTTTGCGTTTTTATACAAAAAAGCTTTAAAAAGAGTGCCTTTATTGTTGAAAAAAGCTGCCTGAATCTTGCCATACCCTGAAAGCTTACCATCCCTATATTTTTTTTCCACAAGAACCCTGAACTGATCTCCAGGCTGGATATGGCGAAGAAAATCAATGTCCCAGGCAAAAATATCAGACAATTTTTGTGCCAGTTCGTTTCGTTCCCCTGCTTTTTTTACGGCCTCAAACAGGGTGGATTCAATGGTAGAAGTTACCACCTGAATATTTACATCATATTGGATCGGCAATCGCTTTACAGAAAAGTTGTTTTTTTCCTTTTGAACAACCAGCCTGTCTTTCTTATTGATTTCATATTCAAAACCAATTAGACAATTCTCCTGTAAAATAATTTTATAAGGCCGACCGGCTTTGATATATGCAAGGGAAAAAATATTTTTACTTTGTCTGCATATTTCATATATGGTTTTTAACGGAAGATATTTGTTGAGTAAAGAAGATGCTGTCTCTTTTTTTTTTACAACTCCTTTTATAACTTTAATGTCCGGCAGGGTGATTAAAGGAGCTGTGCCGGTATTTTTATCTAAATTTGAAGCAACAACAATATTTAAGCAGCAATTAAAAAAAATACCAACAATAAAGAGTATAAAAATACCTTTTTTTGCCATAGCCCTTTCCCAGCTTTGACATATCCTCATGTTTTCTTCCCGTTTAAATAATCGTTAAACCAAATTTTTTAAAACCATATACAAACTTATTTTTCTTCTTTACCTGCATCCGCCATCATTTTTAACATGGTGTATTTATCTGTTACTTCTTCTTCTATTTTAGCCCTGAGCCGCTTTGATTCATCAGGAAAGCTCTTTTCAAGGGCGGCAAAACGTGTCTCGCCGCTCAAAAATTCCTGTAGGGTTCCATCCGGCGCTTTGGAATCAAAAATAAAGGGGGCCTTTCCTTGTTTTATTAATTCAGGATTATACCTGTAAAGAGGCCAGTAACCGGATTCAACTGCCAGTTTCTCTTCAAGCTGGGATTTTCCCATGCCTTTTCTTATCCCCTGGTTAATACACGGGGCATAACAGATAATCAAAGAAGGTCCGGGATATTTTTCAGCTTCAAGCATGGCTTTCATAGTCTGATTCTTGTTTGCCCCCATGGAGATGGATGCCACATAGACATATCCATAACTCATCATCATCCGGCCCAGGTCTTTTTTACCAATTTTTTTACCCGAGGCAGCATATTTTGCAATGGCGCCCGTGGGGGTTGCCTTGGAAGACTGTCCACCCGTATTGGAATACACTTCCGTATCCAGGATCATGATATTGATATCTTCTCCTGAGGCCAGAACATGATCCAGGCCGCCGAAGCCAATATCATAGGCCCAGCCGTCACCGCCAAAGATCCAATGGGATTTTTTCACAAAAACATCTTTTTCATCATGGATCTCTTTTAATATGCCTTCTGTTTCATCCTTTAACAGAGCCTTTAATGCAAGGCTGTATTTTTTAGATTCTTCTGCGTCATCTTTTCCGGCAAGCCACCCTTCCAATGTCGATTTCACATCTGAAGATATCTCTGTTTCAAGGGCTTTTTCAACTTTTGCCGTCAAAATTTTCCGCCGGTTAGAGGTTGCCAGCATCATACCAAAACCAAACTCTGCTGCATCTTCAAACAAAGAACTTGCCCAGGCCGGACCCTCACCGTCTGAATTGGCGCAATAGGGGATTGCCGGGGCTGATCCCCCCCAGATAGAGGTACACCCCGTGGCATTGGCAATGGTCATTCTTTCACCAAATAGCTGGGTTAACAGTTTTACATAAGGTGTTTCACCACATCCTGCGCAGGCACCGGAGAACTCAAGAAGGGGTTGAAAAAGCTGGCTTCCCTTAACCGTCTCTCTTTTAAGAATATCAGTTTTAAAGGGGATGGTTTTGGAAAACTTATGATTCTCAGTCTGATTTTCAACCTGTGTGGCCAAAGGTTTCATAACAAGGGCAGGGGTTTTAGCAGGACAGATATCGGCACAATTTCCACATCCCAGGCAATCCAGGGGATTGACCTGAATTCTGAATTTATATGCATCCATGCCTTTGCCTTTGCCCTGGACACTAACAAATTTTTCAGGCGCACTGCCAAGTTCATCGTCTGTGGCAACAATGGGGATAATCGCGGCATGGGGACATACAAAGGCACATTGGTTGCACTGGATACAATTTTCAGGAATCCATTCCGGAATATTTATGGCAACCCCTCGTTTTTCATACTGGGTGGTTCCCTGTTCAAAAACACCATCGGGCGTAAATGCACTGACGGGAAGATCATCTCCGCCCTGGGCATTAATCTTGCGCATGACATTATCTACAAAGGCTGTGGCTTTTTCAGGGGCCTTTACTTGTCTGACCCCGTCTTTCCATTCTTCGGGAACCTTTATTTCAACAAGATTATCAAGAGTTTTATCAACGGCTTCAATATTCATTGAAACAATTTTTTCACCCTTTTTACCAAACTTGGCTTTTATATCTTCCTTAAGAAGGCTTATGGCTTTTTCAACGGGAAGAATATTGGCAAGATTGAAAAAACAGGTCTGCATGATCATGTTAATTCTGCCGCCCAGGCCAACTTCTCCTGCAATTTTAACGGCATCAATATTAAAAAATTTAATTTTTTTATCATAAATTGTTTTTCTGACATCACCGGGAATATGGGTTTCCATTTCCTTGATGGACCAGGGTGAATTAAGCAGAAAGGTTCCCCCATCTTTTATTCCCTTGAGGACATCATAAATTTCCACATAATTGGATTTATGACAGGCCACAAAATCAGGTGTATCAATCAAGTATGTGGACTGGATGGGCACATCTCCGAATCTTAAATGGGATATGGTCAGCCCCCCTGATTTTTTTGAATCATAGGCAAAATATCCCTGGGCGTACTTGTCGGTGTTATCTCCTATAATGGCAATGGCACTCTGATTTGCACCAACTGTTCCATCCGCGCCCAGTCCCCAGAATTTACCTGCAATGGTTCCTTTGGGTGCCGGGTTGAAATCCGTTTGAACGTCAAGGGAGGTATGGGTTACATCGTCAACAATACCCACTGTAAAATGATTTTTCGGCTGGATGGATTTCATGTTATCAAAAACAGCCTTGATCATATTGGGGTTAAATTCCTTTGAGGACAGGCCATATCGTCCGCCAACAATTTTTGGACTTACCCCATGTTCCATGAATGCCGTGCACACATCCGTGTAAAGCGGTTCACCCAGCGCACCCGGTTCCTTGGTCCGGTCAAGTACAGTAAGTCTCTCAACCGTTGCCGGTACGGCCCTTAAAAAACTTTCCACGTCAAAGGGACGGTAAAGACGGACTTTGATCAGCCCCAGTCTTTCACCCTGGGCATTCAGGGCTTTAATGGCTTCTTCAATGGCTTCACAGCCCGAACCCATGGCAATAATAACCCTGTCGGCTTCTGGATCACCCACATAATCAAATAAATTGTACTGGCGGCCTGTTAAATCACCCACCTTTTCCATGTATGACTTCACAATGCCTGGAATTTTAAGATAATATGAATTAACGGCTTCTCTGCCCTGGAAATAGATATCCGGGTTCTGGGCTGTTCCTCTTATGTCCGGGTGTTCCGGATTTATAGCACGGGTTTTAAATGCATGGTAGGCATCATAATTAAATAATTTTGCCATGTCTTCATATTCAATCATTTCTATTTTCTGAATTTCATGGGAAGTTCTGAACCCATCATAAAAATGCATGAACGGCACCCGAGCGTCAAGGGTTGCAAGGTGGGCAACCAGGGCAAGGTCCTGGGCTTCCTGGACGGAGTTGGATGACAGCATGGCAAATCCCGTCTGCCGGGCAGCCATAACATCCTGGTGATCGCCGAAAATAGAAAGGGCATGGGCTGAAATAGCCCGGGCCGTCACATGGAAAACGCAGGGAAGCAGCTCACCGGCAATTTTATACATATTGGGTATTTTGAGTAGGAGTCCCTGGGATGCTGTAAAGCTTGTTGTAAGGGCTCCTGCTACAAGAGATCCATGAACGGCTCCGGCAGCACCTGCTTCTGACTGCATCTGTTTTATGTTTAAAACCTGACCAAATATATTTTTTCTGCCTTTTGAAGCCCAGGTATCTGCAATTTCGCCCAACGGGCTTGAAGGTGTTATGGGATATATGGCTGCAACTTCGCTCATGGCATAAGCCACGTGGGTTGCTGCTGTGTTTCCATCAATAGTCTGCATTCTCTTTTTCATAAGTTCTACCCCTTTTATATTAATGAGACTCGGTAAATCTCCAAAAAAACCTTAAATTTATACAACAAATGTCTGGATAAGTAAATAATTCATCTATATTTTTTCTATATGGCAAGAATAAAAAATATGCAGGTGAACATACAGAAGAGTCCTGTTAATTTTTATTCAACTGTGATAAAAAGATACCATGCAAGTAATATATTATTTATAGTAAAACTAAATATTTATAAAAAGGATAATTGTATGGGATTAATTTCTTCAACACATTCTATCAGTCGATATCATATTGATGGAAAAATTGAGGGTTCATTAACAGAAATCGTTCGAAACGGTTTAATAAAACATTCTATTCCAAAAATAGAAAGTGAATATGATGAGATTTCAGCCGGGTGGACACCAGTAGAAAGTCCATATAATCCTGATTTTGATAAATTTTCCTTTTTATTTGGAACTTATTTTCTTTTTTCCCTGAGAATTGATAAAAAATCAATCCCAGCCAAACTGATCCAAAAATATATGTCCATTGAAATTGAAAAAAAAAAGGATAAATCAGGAAGAGATTTTATTTCTAAAAATGAAAAATCGGAAATAAAAGAAATGGTGATAGATATTTTAATGCATAAAATACCCGCTATTCCCAATATATATGATGTCCTGTGGAATTATGAAGAAAAAAATTTATACCTTTATACCACACAGAAAGCAGCCAATGAATTTTTTGAAACCATATTTTTAAAATCGTTTAATTTAAAACCCATCAGACTATTTCCTTATACCATTATTGAAACAAAATCTTTATTTTCAAACTCACAAAAAGATAGAATTCAAACACTTGTACCTTTAAAATACTCTAGGAAATCCTATGCTTGATATCGCAACGGCTTATAATAAATATAAATTTCTCGGGACCGATTATTTAACATGGATCTGGTTTTTAATTGAAACGGATCAGAATATATCATTACTTGTAAATTCAAAGGATGCTATAACCCTTGAAGTTGGTAATTCAATTGTTCTTGAAAATAAATTAGGGGATAAATCAAAGGAAAAAATTACCATAAAAGGGGATCA
>JAOZRF010000191.1 GCA_029940245.1 Desulfobacula sp. | reverse complement strand
CGGATATTAAAGCGCTGAACCCTCGCTGTTCTTTTCCCACCATTAAAATTAACGACATTGTCATTGTCGGATATAAGGAAAAACAAATTAAGGAGGCCTTAGGGATTAAAAATGAAAGTTGAACAACTATATGCAGCATTAAAACAGTCCCAGGAAGCAAAGGGCATTTATTTTAATAAGGACAAGGATCTGGTGTTTGAGCTTCTTGAATCCCTTATTTTAAATAAGGAACGGTATGGATATATGGCCTGCCCCTGCAGGCTTGCCTGTGGTGACAGGGAAAAGGACAAAGACATTATTTGTCCCTGTGAATACCGTGCACCTGACCTGGAAGAATTCGGGGCCTGTTTTTGTGGCCTTTATATATCCGGAGCACTCCATAACAATGAAATCGAATCACACTATATCCCTGAAAGAAGGCCCCCTGAAAAAATATTTTAATTTTAGGAAATAATAATGGATGAATGTATATTACCTGTAAAAAATACGGGCCTTCGCGGTGTTGATGTGGCCAGTTCAAAAATATGCGATGTCCGGGGCAAAGAAGGAAAACTGATTTATAGAGGTTTTTTAATTGAAGACCTGGCCCGGAATGCAGGCTTTGAAGAAGTCTGTTTTCTTTTATTATATGAAAGACTTCCCAAAAAACAGGAATTGGAAGATTTTAATCAAAGCCTGAAACAAAAAAGAAAAGTCCCGGAAAATATCTTTTCTTTGCTTAAACTTCTTCCAATGGAAATGAACCCCATGGATGTCCTGCAGATAGCGACCCCCTTATTAATACAAAACGATCAGACGATCGAAAAACCCGGTATTGAAAATATTCTTTTCAGTGCTGAAAATCTTATTGCCGGAATAGCGACCATTACGGCTGCATGGGACAGGATCAGGAACAAAAAAAGTGTGGTTCCTCCAGACAATAAGTTGAATCATGCAGCAAATTTTCTCTATATGCTCAATGGCGAGAAGCCTGATGATGAAACAGCCCGGTTTTTTGATACAAGCCTTGTTCTTCATGCAGAGCACTCATTTAATGCTTCCACGTTTACGGCAAGACAGGTGGCATCCACAAGAGCCCATATATATGCTGCCATATCCGCAGCCATAGGATCTCTTTCAGGAGCCCTTCACGGCGGTGCCAATGTCAGGGTCATGAGAATGTTAAAAGAAATCGGATCCGCTGAAAAAATCGATGCCTACATCAATAACATATTAAATTCCAAAGGACTCATCATGGGTCTTGGTCATGCGGTTTACCAGACAGATGACCCGAGAGCCATCATTCTTGCGCCCATGAGCAAAAAAATGGGACAGATTGCCGGACAACCCTTATGGTATGAACTTTCAAAACAGCTTGAAGAGAAAGCAAAGGCTGCCTTTAAGGCAAAAAAACAAACTGAAATCTTTACTAATGTAGATTTTTACAGTGCCTCCCTTTTCTATGCAATGGGCATTGCTACAGATTTTTTCTCACCCATTTTTGCCCTTTCAAGGGTGAGTGGCTGGGCAGCCCATGTCATTGAAGAACAATATGCCATGGCAGCACCAAAACCTTCCCTTTACAGGCCAGGGGCAGAATATGTCGGCGACTATTGCGGACCGGATGAGTGTATATTCGTAAATATGGATAATCGTTAAAAATCAAAAAAGGATTATAAAGATGAAACAATGGCAATGTACTATCTGCAAATATATTCACAAAGGAGAAAATCCTCCTGAAAAATGCCCGGTCTGCGGTGCGGACAAAAGCAAATTTATCGAAATCAACAAGTCTCCCATTCCTGAAACACCTTCTGCAAAAGAAAAAATTGCCATAAAACCAGAATCAGACAACTCTGGGAAAAAAGAAGTTTTAAAATCAAGCCCAGCCATAAAAAAAACCGGCTTTAAAAAAATCGAATCCCTTCTTGTCACTCACCACGCCCACCCAGTATCAGTGCATACGCCCAATGGGATACTGCCGGCAGCAGTCATTTTATTTCTTTTAGCCTGGATATTTGACTATGACCTTCTTTCAAGGGTCGCTTTTATCAACCTGATTTTTGTTATTATTGCCCTTCCTTTTGTGATCTTCACCGGATTTCTTGAATGGAAGAACAAATATAATGGTGCCTTGACCATAATTTTTAAATTAAAAATCCTGGCTGCCACCATAACCCTGGTTTCATGTGTGATAAGTCTTGTATGGTTTCTGATAGACCCTGGGATTTTATCATCTTCCAAAGCCTGGGTATTTATTCTAATCAATATCATTATGCTGATTGCTGCAGGCATTGCAGGGCATATCGGCGGAAAACTTGTATTTAAAGATTAACCCTTAAAATTAAAAGGAATTTCCTTGGAAAATATCATTGAATTAAATAAAGATGGATCATTATTGGTCCCGGACATGCCGGTTATCCCTTATATCCCCGGAGACGGCACAGGGCCGGATATCTGGAATGCAGCAAGGCTTGTGCTGGATGCAGCCGTTAAAACGGCTTACAAAAATAAAAAAAAACTTGTTTTTAAAAAAATCCTGGCAGGAGAAGAAGCCTTTGGCCAGACAGGGGAATGGCTTCCAAAAGAGACACTTAAGCAGATCCTAAAATATAAAGTCGCCATAAAAGGCCCTTTGACCACCCCTGTGGGGCATGGCATGAGAAGCCTGAATGTTGCCATTCGCCAGGAACTTGATCTGTTTGCCTGCATCCGGCCTGTAAAATATATACCAGGGGTTCCCTCTCCCTGTAATGAACCTGAAAAAATTGACATGGTCATTTTCCGGGAAAACACTGAAGATCTCTATCTGGGCATTGAGTGGGAAGCCGGCACAAGGCAGGCAAGAGATGCTGTTTGTTTTATTAATCAGAAAACATCCAAAAATCTTGATGAAGGCACCACTGGTATCGGGATTAAACCCATCAGCGAAAAAAACACCAAACGAATTATGAGAAAAGCCATTCAATTTGCCATTGATCATAACAGAAAGAACGTCACCATCATGCACAAAGGCAATATCATGAAATTTACCGAAGGTGCCTTCTTAAAATGGGGATATGAAGTTGGGAAAAATGAATTTAAAGATTCCATCATCACTGAGCAAAATCTCCGGGATAAATTTGATGGCAAAATCCCTGAAGGAAAAATAATTTTAAAGGACAGGATTGCCGACAACATGTTCCAGCAGGTTCTTTCCCGGCCCAGTGAATATGATATCATTGCCGCACCAAACCTGAATGGAGACTATATTTCAGACCTTCTGGCAGCCATGGTCGGCGGACTGGGACTGGCACCGGGTGCCAATATAGGTGATAACTGTGCCGTGTTTGAAGCCACCCATGGTACAGCTCCCAAATATGCCGGGCTGGATAAAGTAAACCCGGGTTCTGTTATTCTGTCCGGTGCCATGATGCTGGATCATTTGGGATGGCATGAAGCATCAAAGGTGATTCACAGCACTTTGCAAAAAGCCATTTTAAATAAAAAAGTAACATATGATCTGGCAAGACAGATCCCGGGAGCAATCGAATTAAAATGTTCTGAGTTTGCCCGGGAGCTATGCGCCTCCATGATCTGATAATATTATCAGATCTCGATCACCACACCAACGGGGCAATGATCTGATCCAAATACCGCATTATCGATAAAGGCTTGTTTGACCACGCCTTTATCGATAAGATCCTTTGTCACAAAGAAATAGTCGATGCGCCAGCCGGCATTGTTTTTTCTGGCATTAAACCTGTATGACCACCATGAATACTTTTCCTGTTCCGGATAAAAATGCCTGAAGGTGTCCACATATCCCATATCAATCATCCGGTCCAGAACATCCCTTTCAATTCTTAAAAAACCGGATCGTTTGGAATTGGGTCCTGGATTTTTCAAATCAATTTCATTGTGAGCTGTATTAAAATCACCAGTAATAATAAGATTTTTACCCTGGTCTCTTAGCTTATTTGCATAGGTTAAAAACCAGTCATAAAAATCAAGTTTATACCTGAGCCTTTCATCACTCATCTGGCCGTTGGGAAAATAAATATTAAATAAAATAAAATCTTTATAATCCAGTTGAATCACCCGGCCTTCATTATCAAATTCAGGCCGCAAAAACGAGGTGACAACTCGTTCAGGTTCTGGTTTTGAATAGGCGGCAACACCACTGTATCCTTTTTTTATCGTTGAATAGGACCAGAACGACTTATAGGAATGCAGATCAATCATTTCATCGGTCCTTTGGTCTTCCTGGAGTTTTGTCTCCTGGAGAAGGAGAATATCAGGATCAAGGTCATGAACAATTTTTGTAAAATCCTTTTTTATAACCGCTCGCAAACCATTCACATTCCATGAAATTATTTTTAACTTTCTTTTATCTGACATAAATCTTTCCCGGGTTTTTTATATTTTTTGCCTCATGATACAATTGTGTATCAACATCTTTGATGATAATTAAGACACTTGTAACATTATTCTTGCATCAGCTATGACACAACGGTCTTTTGTACAAATCACGGGATTTAAATCCAGGGATTCAAGATCATTTTCAAGTTCCATGACAAACAAAGAAAAATTAACCATTAAATTTGTCAAAATTTCCATATTCACCCCGGCCTTGCCCCTATATCCTTTTATTATCTGTCCGGCTTTCAAAGATTCCACCATGGACAAGACATCGCCCGGCTTAATCGGAGCCATTCTGATCGCTGTATCATTATAAATTTCAACAGATGTGCCACCAATGCCAAAAACAATAACAGGCCCGAACTGAAAATCATTTTTTGCCCCGATGATAATCTCAAGGCCCTGGACCATCTGTTCAACAAGAATATTTTCGCACCCGTCCAGTTTCAAAAGCCTTGCCATTTCTGTTTTCAGATGATCACTTGAAAAAATCCCAGTAACAACCGCATGATGCTCGGTCTTATGCAATATTTTTTTTGAAACGGCTTTTACCACAACCGGACCATTACAATTTTTAAAAAATGTATCAGCGTCTTCAAAAGAATTTGTTAAAATAAAATCCGGAATATCAAGACCCTGTAATTTCATTATTGCCTTTGCATCAGGTTCCAATACCCATCCTAAGGATTTGCTGTTTTCTATGATTTTTTTGCTGTCTTTTTCTAACATGGTCTGCACCTCGTCAAAGCCTTGGCCATCATAACAGCCCCTTCCACAGAAGATGCCACAGGAATATTATTAAGCTCAAATCCTTCAATAATAATTCTATATTTGTCCTCGTTGGGAACGTATGCAATCATGGGTTTTCTCTCATTTCTGGCAACCTGGCTGAGTTTTGCTCCGATATCCGTTGAAACGCCCGGTGAATAAGGAATTAACAAAGCTATAATGCAGTCAATGTTCTTGTCCCTTGACAAATGTCTTGCTGCTGTCACAATATCGCTGTCCACTGAACTTCCGGTTAAATCCAGGGGATTGGCAAGGGAAACAATATCTCTGATTTCCGGGGACAGCTTACCCTTGATAGTGTCCATTGTTTGCCTTTCTATCTTTGGTATTGATATGCCGTACAATTCACAGGCATCCGCTGCAATAACCCCATGCCCCCCGCTCAGAGAAACAATACCGACATTGCCTTTAATCCCTTTAGAATAACAGCTTAAGGCCTCACAAAAACAAGTCAGCTCATATTCATTATCTGCCTCAGCCACACAATATTGTTTCATGATTTCTGAAAACACCCTGTAATCTCCTGCCAGAGACGCTGTATGGCTGGAAACCGCCTCAATCCCCTTCTTGCTCTTTCCAGCCTTAAGAACAACCACAGGCTTGGAACATTGTTCCACTCTTTTGACAAACTTGCGGCCTTCTTTTTTTTCAAATCCTTCAATATAAAAAACAATGGCCTTTGTCTCAAGGTCCTGATCAAAAAAATCCAGCATATCTGTTTCCCGGATATATGCCTTGTTTCCGATGCTGACAGCAAGAGATATT
>JAOZRF010000190.1 GCA_029940245.1 Desulfobacula sp. | reverse complement strand
AGAATTTGAATTCAGACAGATTAATATAGAAATTTTTCTTGATGACAATCTGCCAACTATTCTTTTGCCCAAAGAAATCTTAAATAAAATGATTGAAGGTCTTATTAAGAATGCCATTGAAAATACTCCGGATAAAGGGAAAATTCATATTTCCTTTAAAACGGAAAAAACGGGTGTTCTGCTAAGTATCCATGATTTTGGAGTAGGAATTGAAGCTGATGCCCAGAAAAGAATCTTTGAGGGTTTTTTTTCGACCCAGGAAACTTTATCATATTCAACTAAAACACCCTTTGCCTTTAATGCCGGCGGCAAAGGCGCAGATTTGTTAAGGATGAAAATATTTTCAGAGCGCCATGGTTTTACCTTGGATATGGTATCGGAACGATGCGGCTTCCTTGTGAAAAACAAGGACACAAAATGCCCCGGGAATATTGAAGAATGTCCCTTTTGCCAAAGCCAGGAAGATTGTTTAAATTCCGGGTATTCAATTTTTACCATATTTTTCCCCCATGAAAAAAAATAAAATAATCTTTGACAAACCAGGCAAAATTGAACTATTACAATCTAGTATATTGAGACTGAGCGCTCGTTTGTTTTTTTTTAAGAAATCTGTAAAGAAGTCGAGTCTCTATAAAGTTGTACAAAAACGAATTGATTGTTTGTTTTTTATCCTTTTTACAAAGGAGTCTTTTGTATGAACGATTTGCATAACCTGAGCTTTTTTAACATTTATGAAAAAAATGCCCTCTACAATGGTACTGCCTGTGCCCTTCACTGGGAGAATAAGGATACAAGCTATGCCGAACTTTTCAGCCAGACTGCCGGATTGGCCAATGGTCTTAAGAGTCTGAACCTTAAAGCCGGCAGCAGAATTGCCATTCTCTGCAAAAACCATCCTGTCTTTTTCCATCTCTTTGGTGCGGCATCTGCACTCAACCTCGTCCTGGTCCTCATTAACCGGCGGTTAAACCCGGATGAAATAAGTTATATTATTGAAGATACCACCCCCTCTTTAATTTTTTCAGATAAAGAAATGGGGGAGGTATCGAAATCTCTTACCAAATCCTTTTCCTGCCTTAAACATTTCTTTGTTGTTGATGGGGATGATACCAATTTTGCAAACCTTTATAACACTTCTCCTCTTAAAACTGCCGAACCTGCAAGCCCTTGTGATCCTTTTCTGATTATCCACACGGCAGCCATGCTTGGCAAACCCAGGGGTGCTGTCCTGGGGCAGGAAAACATTATTTTATCAAACCAGCAGATTATTCATACTTTCGGGCTTGATCGAACCAAAACCTATTTAAATATTCTGCCTTTGTTTCACATCATGGGAGTTAACTTAGGGTTAGGCATACTTCAAGCAGGTGGTAAAAACATACTACAGGAAAAATTCGATCCCCCTAAAACCTTAGCACTCATCCAGGAACAAAAAGTTAATATTTTTGGTTCCTTCCCACCCATAATATCAAACCTTATAGATGCCATAGAAAAAGGCAGTTATGATCTTTCAAGCCTTGAGACGGCAGCCGGGATTGAGATGCCTGATACGGCAAAAAAATGGGAGGCCGCAACCCCGTCCAAATTCTGGACCATGTACGGCCAGACTGAAACCTCGGGCCTTATCTCCTTTGCCCAATACTTTGCAAAACCAGGATCAGCAGGTGTTATTTCACCCCTTGCCAATATCAAAATTGCAGATGACCGAGACACACTTTTACCCATTAATGAAACAGGAGAAATCATCGTAAAAGGTCCGCTGGTCTTCCAGGGGTATTGGAATGCTGATGAATTAAATGCCCATACCTTCCGAAGCGGCTGGCACCATACCGGAGACCTTGGAATGATAGATTCTGACGGCTTTTTGTTTTTTAAAGGTCGAAAAGCTGAAAAAGAGCTTATAAAACCGGGTGGTGAAAATGTCTTCCCGGTTGAAGTGGAAAAAGCAATTCTTGAACATGATGCCATCAAAGATGTATGTGTATTTGGTGTTCCTGATCCAAAATTTGGTGAAGGCATAAAAGCGGTTTGTTCGTTGAACCCGGGTGCTGTCCTGATAAAGGATGATCTGATCAAATTTTGCGGATCTCTTATTGCCGGATACAAAAAACCAAGATATGTCGAGTTTATCAATGAATTGCCCAGGGCAGAAGATGGCACAATTGACCGTGAAAAAATAAAAACAGAATATGGTTAAAACACTCTTCTTTTTTTTGCAGCACATTGTTTTGACTTGACACGCTATAGCTGATTTACTATTGGTAATTAGTAGGGTCACTCCAGGTAGCAGTTAAATAATCTTTTTTGGCAATTAACTTTTTCGGATGCAAGTTCTCTTTAATCTGACTTATAGAATTTGGATTTTATATGGCACATTTAAATATTTCAGACGTTACACTCGCTTTTGGCGGACTTAAAGCTCTTTCCAATGTTGACATGAAGATTGAGCCGGGTCTTATCACATCCATTATCGGCCCCAATGGTGCCGGGAAAACCAGTATGCTCAACTGCATATCCGGTTTTTATCATCCTACCCGGGGTGACATTTACTACAAGGATAAAAAGCTGAGCCATGCTTCCCCCCACCAGGTATCCAATATGGGTATTTCCAGGGCATTTCAAAATCTTGAACTTTTTTCCGGCCTTTCCGTTCTTGACAACCTTCTTCTGGCAAGGCACCAGCATTTGAAATACAGCTTTTTGCATGCTGTCTTCTTTTTTGGCAAAGCCTCCCGCATCGAAGCTGAAAACAGGGCTTATGTGGAAGACATCATAGATTTCATGGAGCTTGAGCCCTATCGGAAAAGACTTGTGGGCAACTTAAGCTATGGTGTTCAGAAAAAAGTCGAGGTGGCCCGGGCATTAACCCTTGCCCCTGATATCCTGCTTTTGGATGAGCCCATGGCCGGGATGAACCAGGAGGAAAAAGAGGATATTGTCCGGTTTGTCATGGATATTCAAAAAGAACGCGGGATTACCGTAGTACTTGTGGAGCATGATCTTGGTGTTGTCATGGATATTTCAGACAGGATCTATGTTCTGGATTTTGGTGAGGTGATCGGTTCCGGCACCCCTGAAGAAATTGCCCGGAATTCCAAAGTAATTGAAGCCTATATTGGAGAGGATTAATACAAATGAACACCAATGACAAACTACTTGAATACTCTATCCCCCAATTGCTTCGCTGGAGGGTGGGAAGCTCTCCCAAACGCCCGGCGTTAAGGGAAAAAGATTTTGGAATCTGGAATACCTATACCTGGGAAGATTACTATGATCATGTCAGAAAAACTGCATTGGGTCTCAAAGCCGTCGGGCTTGCCAAAGGGGATGTCATTGCCATTATCAGTGATAATATTCCCGAACTTTTGTTTACAGCCATTGGTGCCCACTCCATTGGTGCCATTTCAGCCGGCATTTATCAAGTCAGCATGCCGGCCGAGATTGCACAGATCATTCAATACCTGAAAGTCAGTGCAGTATTTTGTGACAACCAGGAACAGGTGGATAAAGTTCTTGATGTCAGAGACCAGATCCCCAATGTTAAAAAAGTCATTTTTGAAGATCCAAGGGGCATGAGAGAATATATGTCCGATGACTGGTTCATTGATATCAGAGATCTTTATAAACTGGGTGAAAAAGAGCATACCAAAAATCCTGATCTTTTTGAAACCCTTGTGGATATGGGCAAGCCGGATGATGTCTGTCACCTGTGTCTCACATCCGGAACCACAGGGCTTCCCAAGGGTACCATGATGACCCATAAAAATTATATTAATATGGGGGTTAAAATTACTGAAGCAGATCCCTTGGAACCTACAGACGAATATGTTTCCTTTCTGCCCTTTGCCTGGATCGGTGAGCAGATGAACTCATTCGGGATTGCCATGGCCACGGGAATCACCATTAACTTTCCTGAATCCGTTGAAACAGCCATGTCGGATTTAAAGGAAATAGGACCCCATTTCATGTTTGGTGCCCCAAGGATCTATGAAACCATCCGATCTGAAATATGGTTGAAAATTGACCAGTCCTATTGGTTAAACAAGCTTTTCTATAATTATTTCATCAAAGTGGGTATAGAATCAGCCGGCTATAAGATGACGGGCAAACCCATGCCTCTGGGACTGAAAATCAAATCATGGCTGGGCACACAGATGGTCCTTCGGCCCCTTATCAATCAGATAGGCCTTATGCGCCTGAGACGAGCCTATACAGGGGGAGCCGCCTTAGGCCCTGAACTCTTTACCTTTTACCAGGCCATTGGGGTGAACCTGAAACAAATTTACGGCCAGACTGAAATCACAGGAATTGCCTACATGCACAGGGATGGAGATGTCCGGCCGGAAACAGTGGGTAAACCATTGCCCGGCACTGAATGCAAAATTGCAGAAGATGGAGAAATCCTGTCAAAATCAGCCTCTGTTTCCCCGGGCTATTACGATCTGCCGGAGAAAACCAAAGAGGTACTTGAAGGCGGATGGCTCCACTCGGGAGATGCAGGCTTTATAGATGAAAACGGGCATCTGGTGGTGATTGACCGTCTTTCAGATGTCATGCACAATAACAAAGGGGAAATGTTCTCTCCCATGTTCCTGGAAAATGCTCTCAAATTCAGCCCTTACATAAAAGAGGCTGTGATTTACGGAAATAATGAAGACTTTGTGGCCTGCCTGCTTAACATTGACCCCATTGTTGTGGGCAAATGGGCTGAAGACAGAGGTATTTCATTCACTACTTATATGGATCTTTCCGGAAGACCCGAAGTGGCAGAACTCATGATGGAACAGGTATTGGATGTAAACTCCCGGGCTGAAAAAGAGCATTTTAAAATCAAACGATTTGCCCTGCTTTATAAACTTTTGGATGTGGATGACGGGGAGCTGACCAAAACCGGCAAAATCCGTCGTAAATTTGTAAAAGAAAGATACCAGAATCTGTATGAATCACTTTATGATGAAACAATTGATCAAAAAAAGGTTGAGGCATCCTTCCAGTATCAGGACGGACAGTCAACCAAGGTCAAAACAAGTATAGCTTTTTACACGGTGAAAGGAGCCAAAGGAATCTGATGAGTTATTTTTTTCAAATTGTAACCAGTGGTATTGTGGTGGGCTCTATTTACGCATTGGCCGCCCTTGGAATGGTACTTATATATAAATCAAGCCGGGTTTTAAATATTGCCCATGGACAGATTATTGCAGCCGGTGCTTTTATCACCTATTTTCTGACTGTATCCCTCGGGGTTCCCATTTTCTTTTCATTTCTGGCCAGCATGATTATTACCTTTTTCCTGGCCATGAGTGTTGAAAAAATCTTTTTAAGACGTCTGATCGGAGAACCCATTATCTCGGTTATCATGGTTACCATTGGACTTGCATCCATCCTTGACGGCCTGATTTACCTGACACCCTTTGGAAGTGAAAATTTTTCATTCCCGGGTTTTCTTCCACAGCAACCCCTGTCTCTCGGCGGTGTTTCCATATCCTGGACACAGCTTGTAGGGGTCATCATCACCTTTATTTTGATTGGGGG
Source organism: Desulfobacula sp. (assembly GCA_029940245.1). Taxonomy (GTDB): domain Bacteria; phylum Desulfobacterota; class Desulfobacteria; order Desulfobacterales; family Desulfobacteraceae; genus Desulfobacula. The sequence continues at coordinate 404 of JAOZRF010000190.1, read as the reverse complement.
TCTCTCCTGGTTCTTTAAAAAATCAACCATTGGAATATCCATGAGAGCCGTGTCTGACGATCAATTTGCTTCCATGTCCGTGGGTATCTCAGTCCCAAAAGTTTTTGGCCTTGCCTGGGCCCTGGCCGGATTGTCTGCTGCCGCTGCAGGATGTATCATCGGTAATATTACAGGATTGAATTTTGATACCCTTCATGCATTTGGAATCGTCGTGTTCCCGGTTATCATTCTGGGGGGACTTGATTCCATCCTTGGTGCAGTTGTGGCAGGCATCATCATTGGATTGATCCAGCAGTTTTCCAGCGGATACCTGGATGGAAATTTTGGGCTGAAAGGCACAGGTGATGTTATGCCCTATATCATCCTGGTAGTTGTACTTTTTTTTAAACCACATGGATTATTTG
>JAOZRF010000552.1:233-1636 GCA_029940245.1 Desulfobacula sp. | reverse complement strand
CCCGGCCCCGAAAGTTGAGATAAAAATTTAAACCTTGGATATTTTTTAAAAGCAGGCATATATGTCATTGGATCAATTCAAAAACAGACTGGATATTATTCCGACAAAGGATTTAAACCAGACTGTTCCATGTCCCTTTTGTAAAATGGAAAATTTAATGGTCATTGCTGAAAACAAAACGATTTATGCTATTTATGACACATCTCCAGTAACCCGATATCACATTATCCTCATCCCGAAACGTCACTGCAGGGATTATTTTGAAATGACACGCCAGGAACGATGCGATTCCAACGAATTGATTGAAAAACTGAAAAATAAAATTTTAAAAGACGACGACGGTGTTGAAGGTTTCAATATTGGTATAAATTGTGGCGAATCAGCAGGACAGACCATATTTCATACCCACATTCACCTCATTCCAAGAAGAAAAAACGACACCCCAAATCCCAGGGGTGGGGTCCGGGGAGTGATCCCCGATAAAATGAATTACCCTTACTCATAAGTCAAATCTAACTTCATTCAAATTAATTTTAAAAAAAATAAAAAAACAGTTGCATTTTTTCATCAAATGTGTAAAAAGGGAAACAATCAAAACTGAATGGTTTATGAAAAGGATAACATGGCTGACAATAAAATAGATTCATTAATGAAAAGAATCCTTGATGCAACAGGAATTAATTCCCAGTCAGAACTTGCAAAAGAACTTGAAATAGATCGGTCAGGGATAACCCATGCAAGAAATAACAATAAGATTCCGGATAAATGGATTGTCAAGCTGTATCGAAAGTTTGGCTTTAATCCACAATGGATTGAAAGTGGTATTGGAAACGTGTTTATCCAGACACAATCAGACCAGGACGTTGAATTTAAATATATTCCAAAAGTAGCGGCAAGACTGTCTGCAGGCACGGGATCATTTGAATGTGATGAAAATGTAACCGATTATCTTTCTTTTCAATCAAAGTGGCTGGCCAGCAAGGGCTCTGCCAGGGATATGGTTGCCATGGAAGTTTTCGGCCAAAGTATGGAACCGGTAATTAAAGAGGGAGATATCGTATTGGTCGATCAAAGCCAAAAAAATATACTTGCCGGTGCTATATATGCAGTGGGCGTTGAAGATACAATTTTAGTAAAACGAATTGAAAAACATCCCAACAAACTGGTTCTTTGCAGTGATAACAAGGATTACGAACCCATCTACCTGGAAAGTGAAGAAGCAGATACGTTACGAATTATCGGTAAGGTTATCTGGAGCTGCCGGGAATACAGGTAGTAGTTTTTTTTGTGTAGTGTGTTTAGTTTTTTCAACAAAAGGTGAAAAAATATCAAAAAGGAGTATAAAAATGCAACAAATTCAAAAAACAATAGTTGAAAAATGTATTATTGGAATTACCGGAACT
>JAOZRF010000552.1:0-223 GCA_029940245.1 Desulfobacula sp. | reverse complement strand
TAGAATTTTAGGCAAGGTCATCTGGAGCTGCCGGGAATACAGGTAGATTTTTTTTAATTGGATTGTTTAGTTTTTTCAACAAAAAATGAAAAATTTAAAATAAAGGGGCTAAAAATGCAACAAAATCGAAAAACCTTATATGAAAAATGTTTTATCGGCAGTACTGGAACAGTCTGGGTTACAGGATTGCTTATTGCCGGCAGTGACAGTCCCTATATGCCCG
>JAOZRF010000551.1 GCA_029940245.1 Desulfobacula sp. | reverse complement strand
TTTTATACGTTCCAAAAAAACAAATTTCATTTAAATTCAGTTCTGCAATAGTTTTTTTTTCAATACATGGAATTGATACAAGATCTTTTGATGTTTCCTCAACAAGAATGCAATTGTTAGAAAAAATATAATAACAGGCAGTTGTCAAAAATGTTGTCTGTTCTAATGCTGTTTTAATAAAATCCATTATTCGTTCCGTAATTTAAATGCCGGGGCCTCGGGGGGAAAAATGATTCCGCTTCGACAACTGCATCTATGGTTTGTTCCATTTATTTCATATCTTTGATAGTCTATTACGATAATACCCGTTTGTGAAGGATATTTTATTTCCTCTGATCAAAATTTTCTACTGAGTGGGGTCAGGCTTGCATTGTTGCATCTTTGATATAGATTTATTGATAAAAATACAATAAAACAAATGATTTGAATTCTTCAAGTTATGGTTGGTGTGGGAAAATTTTAAAGGTCGATCTTTCTTCAGAAACCATCACACAGATTGACACTCATCCTTATACGAAAACATGGTAAAAACACCCATTTCATTACCACGGGCCCTGCCGGGATGAACCTGCAATATCCCGGGTCAACGCCGGTTTCTGCAGATGTTTACCGGGCGGCAGCAGCCAGATTCTGGTGCCATGATAAGGCCTGGGACCTGAATACCCATGAAGGCAAAGCCATGGCCGCCACACACATTATAGATCGTACCTATGCTAAGGACAGTCTGGGGCTGTGTGATTCCTGCTGGCCATTGATGTTTTCAAACCATACAAAAGATAAACTGGGTGATGCAACCCTGGAGGCCCGCATATTCAATGCAGTAACCGGAAGAAATCTGGACGAGAGTGCCCTGGGCAAATTCGGTGAAACCATCTTTAATCAGCAGCGTGCCATCCTTTTGCGGGAAGGTTGGGATCCAAAAACAGATGATATCGTTGCGGAATTCAATTTCACTGATCCGGTTCAAGCCGTTTTTATGAACCCTGATGTGCTTGTACCCGGTGAGGGTGATACTGTTTTAAGCCGTAAAGGCCAGACCCTGGATCGGGAATTCTTCAAAAAAATGCGAGATGAATTCTATCAATTACGAGGATGGAATCGGAAAACCGGCTATCCAACGGCAGAAAAGCTTCATGAACTCGGGCTTTTGGAATCTTAATAACTAAACTCAGGGGAAGTCGGAATAAAAGATTTTACTTTAAATTCTGTTCCCTTATGGTTTGCCTGCCAGAGATCATATTGCGCCTGTTGTATCAACCAACTTTCTGCACTCCCGCCAAATGCTTTTGATAATCTTATAGCCATTTCCGGAGATATCCCGAAACGACCATTAAGCAGGGCTGAAAGAGTTTTACGGGATACATTAAGTCCTTTTGCCGCCTCTGTAACTGTCAATCCAAGAGGCTCAATACAAAATTCTCTTATCGCTTCTCCTGGGTGTGGTGGATCAAACATAACCATTTTCTTAATCCTTATTTATTTAAAACTAATGATAATCGTCGTAATTTACATCAATGAGGTTATTGTTTTCAAATCGAAAAATAATACGCCAATTCCCGGAAACGGCAACCGCCCAAAAGTTTTTTTAATCCTTTATGCTTAAAAGATTTTATCATGACCCATACTGTAACCCATT
>JAOZRF010000550.1 GCA_029940245.1 Desulfobacula sp. | reverse complement strand
TGGGCGGCTTTACCCCTATGCGATCATGGTGAACCAGAAAAACAAAGGGTATGATTTGATTTTAAAGAAACTGCTTGATATGGTTCCCTAATTATTTTTCAATATAGGCGTAAGCGCTGTGGTTATGGATGGATTCAAAATTCTCAGCACTTACAGAGAACCAGGTGATATTATCATCGTCCATTAATTGCTTTGCCACATCCCTTGCTATATCTTCCACAAATTTGGGATTGTCATAGGCTTTTTCCGTGACAAATTTTTCATCTTCTCTTTTTAAAACTGAAAAAATATCGCAGGAAGCAGATGCCTCAACAATATTAACGATTTCTTCTATCCAGATAAACTTGTCAAACCGGGTACTGACCAGCACTTCGCCGCGCTGATTATGGGCGCCATATTTACTGATCTCCTTTGAACAGGGACAAACAGATGTGATGGGAACCGCAACCTTTAAAACAATATCTGTATCTTTTTTCCCATTGGAAGAGCCTATAATGGAGCAGGTATAATCCATAAGCCCTTTGGAATGTGTCAGTGGAGACTGTTTTTCAATAAAATAGGGAAAGGTAATCTCAATATGGGAGGATTTAGCCCCGAGAATTTTCTTCATGTCTTCCAGAATATTGGTCAAAGATTCCATGGATACCTTGCCCTTGAACCGGTGAAGGATTTCAACAAACCTGCTCATATGGGTGCCCTTGCAATGGTGGGGCAAATCAACGTACATGCTGATCTGGGCAATGGTGGATTGCAGTCCCGTGGTTTTGTCCAGAACTTTAACCGGATACTTCAAACCTTTTATCCCGACTTTATTAATGGGAATATTCCGAAAATCAGGTTGATTTTGAATGTCTATCATTTTTATTTATCTTTAGGATTTTATTTCTTTTTTGCAATAACCCTGCCTGCCGCGATCTCTCTTAAAACAGTAACAACATCTTCATTACTGGATGATTTCACCAACAGGTCCGAACCTTCTCTGACCTGTCTTACCCTTTTTGCTGCAAGGTGAACAAGGGTAAATCTATTGTCAACATTTTTTAAACAATCTTCTACTGTAACTCTTGCCAAAACTTAACCCTCCGCTTATTTTAGAGAATATCTATTATCCCATATATTCTTTTTCCGCCGGGAGCCTGCACGATTGCTTCGTCCCCGGGTTTTTTACCGATCAATGCCCTTCCCAGCGGGGAAGATACAGAAATTTTCCCCTTTTTTATATCCGCCTCATCAGGACCGACAAGCATGTATTCCATTTCCTCTTCTGAATCCAGATTTTCAACAAGAACCCGACATGCAAACCTTACACAATCCTTGGCAATGGTTTCCGGATCAATTATGCTAGCCGTTCCAAGCTTATAGCCAAGCTCACCGATTCTGCCTTCCAGAAATGACTGTCTTTCCTTGGCTGCATGATATTCAGCATTTTCAGACAGATCTCCATGCGCGCGGGCCACTTCAATGGACTTGATATTTTCAGGCCGCTCAATTGTTTTTAATCTTTCAAATTCTTTTTTTAAGGCTGCATAGCCTTCTTTTGTAATGGGTGTTTGTACCAAGATACAAATGACTCCGTTTGATTTATTTTATGAATCCAATAAAATTCGATCCTGCTTTTGTTTGTTCACCAACACTGA
>JAOZRF010000189.1 GCA_029940245.1 Desulfobacula sp. | reverse complement strand
TAAAAAAACCAAACTATTATAACTCTTCCATTTTTTGCTTTTAACCGGAATCGTTATGATATAGAATATATATAACCTGTAATCAAAATTAAAGGAGATTTAAAATGGACAAGTACGTATGTAACCTTTGTGGTTACGTGTATGACCCGGAAAATGGTGATCCAGACAATGGCATTGACCCTGGAACAAGTTTTGAAGACATTCCGGATGATTGGCGCTGCCCAATCTGCGGTGCTGAAAAAGACGAATTTGAAAAAGAATAAATGATTATAGCAGCCAGGCAGCTTTCTTTCTGCTGCCCGGCTGTTTAAAAATCAGCCAGGGAACAAATATCATCCACTGAAGAATTCTAACATTAAAAAATTTATTCAATTTTCTTACCTGCGGTTTTTTCAATAATAGATATGATCCAGTCTCCAAGGACTTTTTTATTTTTCGATTTAATTTGTCTTTGAATCAGCTTTAAATCAAGCTCTGCCCTGGCCATTGTCTTATGACCTCCGGCAGAACCAAACATAGAAAAAGCCTCTTTAATCGTATTCCCTGCACCTTTTCTTAATCCATCGTTTCGAATGACAATGATTAGTTTATTTTCATAGACACCTGAAATAATACTCCAGTTAACCTTTACAATGGTTAAAAAAAAGTCAGCCACAACCACCAGTTCATCAGGCTTATTTATGGCTCCGGCATGGAAAAAAACCCGGTTGTTGATCACTTTTTTTTGCTTTATGGCAGATCCTAAAAAATATAGATCTTCCTGGGTCAATGCCGCTCTTTCAACCTTGGTAACAATATTATTATCTGCAAACTGATAAAGATATTGAAATGCCCGGATATCTTTCAGGCTTGCCTGGCGGGTAAAATTAGATGTATCGGTTTTAATTCCCAGCATCAAAGCGGCAGCAAGCCTGGCAGAGGGTTTTATTTTTTTTGACTTGATGTATTCTGTCATAATGGTGGAGCAGGCCCCATAATCGGATCGAATATCTACATATCTGGCATTACCGCAGGTCAATGGATGGTGATCAATAATGGCATCATAACTGAATTCAGAAAACCGATCATTATGATCGGGCTGGGAATCCACCACAACAAATCGATTAAAATTTTCCTTTTTGATATCATCCAGCAAAACCAGTCCAGATTCTGTATATTCGATCATGGCAAGATTATCCGGCCGGCTGATTTTGTTAAAATAGGCGATACAGACTTCACTTACCTTTCGCCACAACAGTCTTTTGACTGCCATGGCACTGGCAATGGAATCGGGATCGGCATTGATCACAATCAGCACTTTTGAGTTGCCATTAAAAAATTTTAAAAATCGATTAAGTTTTTCTTTGTTATTCATCTGCAATTTTCCTTGTATTACTGCTGAAAAACAGTGTCAGTGTAATAAAAGAATATCCGAGGATGGCAGGAATGGCAAACCAGCCATAAAAAATACCCAGGGGTGCAAGAACAATGGCTGTCAGCCAGTGAATAAAAATCAGTGTCGGGGAGTGCAGTTTTATGGGGAAATCATCAAACCTGCAGATAACAGACAGGCCGCACAGGTTCCAGCCATATAACGATGCAAACACATGCATGTGAAGCAGCCATTTTGTTTTTTGAGGGTCATACCCTTCAGACATCTGAAAAAAGATATATGCAATTCCGGAAACGGCCGTGAAAATCAAAAATCCAATACCTGATGTTAAAAAAAGTTTCTGCTGAATTTTTTCTGCAAATTTTGTGTAAAGATAAAACACTGCAACCACTGCCGTGAAAAGTGCAAACGTAACAAAAATCTGGGGGATAAACTTTTCAAATAAAATAAAAATAAAAAATATGATTACCCCCAGGGTAATTGTCCAGAAACAAACTTCCATAAGTATCTTGACAGATGAGCCTTCTATCTTTTTCAGCATGGAAAAAACAAGAGACAGTGTGATCAGTGACAATGGAAAAGAAAAGCCCAGGAAAAATGTGTTCAATGTCAACTTTTCCATGGTCACAAATTTAAAATATTCATTGTTTAAAATTACCAGGCCTGCCATGACAATCCCGACAGAAAGGCACAGCAATGATGCCTGGTGAAACTTTTCTGATACGGGTTCTTTAAATTTAAAAAAAAGGATGGGGAATAAAGAAAATTTTTCAATTCGAATTTTTTCCACCAGCACAAACAGTGGAATTGAAATAAGGATGGTAATGGGATAGAGTTTAAAAAAAGCTGAAAACGCATAAATTAATGACCCCAGAAAAAAAGAACTGACGGTTTTGGATACCACAACTCTGCCCTGGGTGTAATATAAAAGGATGGTTCCCCCTGTACAAAGGTTAAACAGAAAAATATGAAGTCTTTCAAAACTATAATTGTCAGAGGGGAAATAAACATGAACAAACCCAAAAATAAGGGCTGTAATCATTAAAATGGAAAAAAGAATTTTTAATTTAATATTCATTTCAGGTTTGCCTAGGTTCTTTATATTGGGTTATTGTTCATTTTTAAAGGATAAGTCCTATCTGCCAAGCATATCCTTTAATGCCAAAGAAAGTGTTTCATGTTGAAACAGGAATCCATTGTCCAAAAGCTTTTCAGGTCTCACTCGTGCACTGGTCAAAAGGGTTTCTTTTCCCATCTGTCCCCACAAAGCCTTGGCCGCAAATCCGGGGAGGACAAAAAATACTTTTTTAAAAAAGACATCTGCCAATGTTTTTGAAAATGTCTTGTTGGTAACAGGATTTGGAGCAGTAAGGTTTACAGGCCCTTTGATTTTATCATGACTCAATATGTATAAAATGCCTGATATGGCATCATCCAGACTGATCCAGCTCATATATTGTCTGCCATGGGAAAGTCTTACCCCGCAGCCTGTTTTAAATGGCAGTTCCATTCTTGCCAGGGCACCACCGGCCGGAGTAAGCACCACTCCCGTCCTGAGTTGAATGGTTCTGATCCCTGCCTTCCGGGCATTCATGGAGGCCTCTTCCCATTGCCTGCAAACCCTGGATATAAAACAATCTCCCATATCAGCGGTTTCATTTAAGACCTTGTCCCCGCTTTCACCATAAAAGCCGATTGCAGAAGATGAAATAAAAACCGCGGGTTTATGATCAAGATCTTTCATCTTCTCCACAAGCAGCCGGGTTGGAAAAATTCTTGAGTCAATAATCTGTTTTTTTCTCTTTTTAGTCCATCTTCCCCTTGAAATATCAACACCGTTTAAATTAATGACCGCATCAATGGGCCCTGCCTTTTCAAGATCAAGAATACCTTTATAGGGATCCCAGAATAGTTCATCCTCTAAAAAATTTTCCTTTTTTCTGACCAGTCGGATCACCTCGTGACCACAGGTTCTCAAAAAAGGAACCAGCACACTTCCAATGGTTCCACTGGCCCCGGAAATAAGAATTCTCTTCTTTTTTAATACATCCGGATGATGTTCAAGATCATATTTGAGAACCCTGTGCCTGTAGTTGAACATGCGCTCAAATTCTTTTCTGGCAAATCCATAAAACGGGCGGCTTAAAAATCCAAAGGGTAGTTCAAACTCAACTTTATCTTCCATGATTGAATTTTCTCTGCCATCCGATATAAACCTGTGGGTATGTTCCCATTTGGAAAACGGCCCTTTGATCTGCCGGTCTTTAAACTCTTTGTTCGCCTGATAATCTATGTGCTCGGCCTCCCAGATCATGGGTATTTTAAAAAGGCTTAACCTGAATGCGACTTTTACTCCCTTTTGAATCCCGGGACCGCTGCGGGATATCATTTTCAAGGGTGCCCATGGCGGTGTCAGTCTTGATATGGCTCCATCCCTTGCATGCCAGGCAAAAAGTGTTTCAACAGGGATATTAATTTTTGTTCTTTTTATATAAACATTATGAGTCATATTTTAGTCTATTGAATAAATGATCCATTGATTTTACTTGTCGTATATTATAATAATAAAGTTCAAGTTAAAACCCTTTTTTATCAGTAAACAGACTTAAGATTTTAAGGCACACTCTTTGCATTAATTTGAGAACACTAAAATAGTTTTAGTAAATTATTGAATCGATTAATTTATTATTGGAGAAAACAATAAATGTATAAACCCATTGAAATAGCTGACAGGATATATTCTGTCGGGGTTCGTGACTGGGATATCAGGGATTTCCATGGCTACTCCACCTATGAAGGGACAACCTATAATGCCTTTCTGGTACTTGGTGAAAAAAATATTCTCATTGATACTTCAAAAGAAAAATTTTCAGATGAATTTTTATCCAATATCAGCAGAATTATTAATCCAAAAGAGATTGACATCGTTATCAGTAATCATACTGAAATGGATCACTCCGGAGCCATCCCAAGGCTGATGCAGATCATCGGGAAAAACAAACCCCTCTATTGTTCAAAGATGGGGGCAAAAAACCTGAAAAGCCATTTTCACCAGGATTTTAATTTCCAGGTTGTGGGAACCGGCGATACGCTTAAAGTCGGAAACAGAACCTTTTCTTTTCTTGAGACAAAAATGCTTCACTGGCCGGACAGTATGTTTACCTATCTTGTGGAAGATGCCATCCTGTTTTCCAGTGATGCCTTTGGTCAGCACTATAGCGGTGATAAATTCTTTGATGATGAAATCGGTGATGAGATCATCCCGCATGCACGAAAATATTATGCCAATATCCTTCTTCACTTCTCACCAAAAGTACAGACTCTTTTAAAAGATGTCGCAAAAATGAACCTGAAAATCAATATGATCTGCCCGGATCATGGGATTATCTGGAGGGATAACCCATCCAAAATTATTGAACTCTATGATAAATGGTCCAAACAGGAACCCACAAACAAGGTGGTTATCATTTTTGATACCATGTGGGAAAGCACAGGCAGGATGGCCCGATCCATTACCAGCGGCGTTGAATCAGAAGATGTGGCCGTAAGGCTTATGAACACAAGGAAATGGCATAGAAGCGACATTATGACGGAAATTATTGAAGCCGGAGCAATTGTTGTGGGTTCTCCAACTCTCAATAATGGCGTTTTCCCTGTGATTGCAGATGTCATGACCTATATCAGGGGTCTGCGCCCTCAGAATAAAATTGCGGCTGCCTTTGGTTCTTATGGATGGAGCGGGGAAGCTGTAAAGGTCCTGAACAAGGAATTTTCTGAAATGAAACTGGATATTATTGATGAGGGCATTAAAGTCCAATATGTTCCTGATGAAGATGATCTGAATAAATGTTTTGACCTGGGCGTAAAAATAGCGAAAACATTGAAACAAAAAGTAGCTGACGTAAACAAATAACCCGGAGGAAAAAATGGCTGACGAGTTTAATGCAAATGATATTTTTGAAATGGCTATAAAAATTGAACAAAATGGTGCGATATTTTACCGGAATGCTGCAAAAAAAGTGGTAAAAGAGAAACACAAACAATTTCTTCTTGAATTGGCAAGGATGGAAGGTAATCATGAAATAGTTTTTGCCAATATGCAGAAAGAATTAAAAAATGAAGAATCATTTTCCACCACCTTTGATCCTGATGATGAAAATGCCCTTTACCTGAAAGCACTTGCCGAGACCCGGGTCTTTTTTAAAAAAAGACAGCCTGACGACAGCTTTCAAGGCATTTTAAGCACTGCTATTCAGACGGAAAAAGATTCCATTGTCTTTTATCTTGGAATGAAAGAAATGGTTTCTGCAAAACTTGGACAATCAAAAATTAATGACATTATCAAAGAAGAAATGAGCCATATAAGGATTCTTGCCGGCAAACTGATGGAATAAATAATGCCTGAACGAAAACCCTGTTCAGACATGGTTTTAAGTTTTAGGATTTAGGATTTAGGATTTAAAACCTAAAACTATATAGATGGGCTCACAGGATTTTTGTACTATGAAGACCATTGAGTGGGGTCAGGCTTGCATTATTGCATTTTTGATATAGATTTATTGATAAAAATACAATAAA
>JAOZRF010000188.1 GCA_029940245.1 Desulfobacula sp. | reverse complement strand
AGCACCAGTATGGTGGACATCAAAAGTCCGAACACAATGGAGCAGGCCAGGGGTATAAGGATCTGGGCCTGCATGGATCGTTCCGAAAGAAGGGGCAAAAGTCCTGCAATAGTGGTTATCGAAGTCAGCATCACGGCCCTGAATCTTTCCCTTGAAGCCATTTTCCCAGCCTCTTTTGCAGATTTACCCTGAGCTGTATTAAGTTTGATAAAACTGATCAGGAGAATGGAATCGTTCACCACAATGCCTGCAAGGGATACAAACCCCAGGATGCTGGGCATGCAGAGATCAAGTCCCATAAAAATGTGTCCTAAGACAACACCGATAAAGGCAAACGGAATAGTGACCATGACCACCAATGGTTCCTGATATGACCTGAATTGAAAGCTTAACAGACAGAATATACCAAAAATACCGATGGCAAAGGCCTTTATCATACCGCCCATGGAAGCCTTCATCTCCTTTTCCTGGCCCTCCAGACCTATGGTGATATTGGGAAATTGTTTTTTTAATTCCGGCAGAAACCTTTCCTTTGTATCCGAGATGATATCTGCTGCATTGGCCACCCGGGTGTCCACATCCCCGACCACAGTGACCGTACGGTCGGCATCCACCCGCCTGATACCGGCATAGCCCCGGCTGTGGGTAATGGAAGCCACAGTGCTCAAAGGAACACGCTGGCCATTGGCGTTCATGAGATAAAAATTTTCAAGATCAGCCAAAGTATTTTTGTCAGAGCCTGCCATCCGAAGATTGACCTCATAGGAATCATCCCTTACTATGATCTCACTGGCAGTGGTACCATAAAAAGCCGCTCTCAGCTGTTTTGAAACCGTTCTTGCATCAAACCCCCTGATCTTTGCCCCGTCTTTAAGTTTTACCTGGATTTCAGGTTTGCCCGGTCGAAGATCATCATAGAGATCTGACACGCCTTCATAGGAATAAAACCAGTTGATCAGCTGTGTGGAGGCCAGTTTTAATTCATCCAGACTGTTTCCCTTTAGCCGAATTTCTATAGGCAGTCCACCAGGCCCGATGGAAGGTTCCTTAAAGGCAATGGCAATGGCATCCGGGATGTCCCCGGCAAGGGTTCGCCACTTGCTGATAATATCATCCATGGTACCGGATCTGTTTTCCGCATTTAAGAGATCCAGTGAAATAGTTGCCACGTGACTCCCCTTTTCCCCTGCATCTGCATTAAAGTTGTACAATACGCTGATATGCTTCACCACTTGGGCACTCCCGGGCTGGGACAAAGAAAGCTGTTCGCTCATTTTTTGGGCTGCCGCCACCATCTGGTCCACATAGATTTCTGTTCTTTCCAGGGGTGTTCCCTGGGGGAAAAGAATTCTTGCCTGGAGCACATCCCCCTCAATATCCGGAAAAGCCTGGATTTTCAAACGCCCGCCCACTATCATGGATATGGAGGCAATAAAGGCAAAGATGACAAGTCCGACAAACAAATACCGAAAATTCACTGCCACATCAACGACTCTGCCCAAAACCTTTTCCCGAATCCAGTCAAGACCTGTTTCCGTTTTCTGCCGGAACTTATTTCTCCGGCCTTTGCCCTTATGGTTTGAAAGGGAATGGGACAAATGATTGGGAAGGATAAAGAATGCTTCCATAAGACTCACGGACAGGGTCAGGATAAGGATCACAGGGATGACATAGAGTACCTTTCCAATATCCCCTGCCATGCTCAACCCCAGAGCCCCGAAAATAAACACAGTGGTTAAAAAGGAAGAAAAAACACCTGCTGCTACTTCAGAAATACCATCCACAACCGCGTCAAAGGATTTTTTGCCCTTTTCAAGGTGAGCCGCAATATTTTCAGCAATCACAATAGCATCATCCATGAGAAGACCAAGCCCGATTAAAAGGCCCACCATGGAGATCATATTTATGGAAAGCCCCAGATGTTTCATAAAGAAAAAGGTCAGGAAAAAAGAGACGGGCAGACCCATGGCCACCCAGAAGGAAAAGCCGAAAGGGAAAAAAAGCAGCATGGCCAAAAATACTAGGATCAGACCCTGCACTGCATTTTTGATCAACATCAACAGCCGGTCCCGAACAATCTTGGACACATTCTGGGTAAGGGAAAATGACACGCCTGAAGGTGCCATGGCCTGTTCTTCCCTTAAAAATTGAGCCACCACATCCATAATTCTCAAGGCATCTTCTGACTTGGTTTTGGTGATCTGGAGAAGCCCTGCCCTTTTTCCATCAAACAGAATCTTATCCTCATCATCCATGAACCGGTCAGAAATCCCGGCAATATCCCCCAGACGAATCTCAGCTCCATTTTTCGAGGATACCACAATGAGACTGGCAAGTTCATCAAGGGTTTTCCTTTCTTCTGAAAACCGGATCAGGATATCAGACTCCCTTGTTTCCAGGCTTCCTGCCGGCAGATCCAGGTTCTGGGCTGCCACGGCACCCTCGATATCAGACACGGAAAGACCCAGTCGCATCATATTGTAAAACGGGATCTCAATTAAAAATTCATGGTCGGAAAACCCTAAAATTTCCACCTGGGAAATCTTATCAAGCCGCTTTAAGCGATCTTTTAAATCCTCACAATAAACCTTCAGGTGCAAAGGGGTCATGGGCCCTGTAACGGCCACAGACACCACTGGATCTGTCCTGTTGACCCGTTTGACGATCACATCTTCCACTTCCCCGGGAAAATCATTAATCGCCTCAACTTCAGTCTTTATATCATTGAAGAACTCGATAATATCATTGCCCTCAACCATTTCCACCACAACAGATGCCATGTTTTCCATGGCCGTACTCTTTACCTCGGCAATATTGCTGACACTGTCAATGGCATCTTCAATGCGCCGGCAAACCGAGGATTCCACATCATCAGCCGTGGCACCGGGATAGGCCACTGATATTTCAATGGCATTGACTGAAAAATCCGGAAAGGTTTCCCGTTTCAGATCCATCACTGAAATGGCACCCAGGGCGAGAAACAGCAGCATCATGAGATTGGCTGCCGTTGGGTGGGCAGCCATATAGGAGATGACCTGTTTAAATGCGTTCATTGTAAGTCTGCCTCCCCAAGGGCCTGTTGCTTCAATCGCTCCAGAACATCCCCGGCCTGGACCGGTTTCAACAGCATCCCTTCCACTGCCGGCATCAGATCTGCCAGTACAAGGATTTCTCCTTCCTTAAGGCCGGCGGACACCAGCACCATATCTGCCATATTGAACTCAATTTCCACGGGTCTGATTTCAAGCCGGTTTTCAGGGGTGCTGATATAGACATTTTTGTCATGGACAGCACTTCTGGGCAGCACAAACCGGTCTGGTAAGGGTTTGCCTTTCAGTTCAACTTGTACATACATATTGGTGATCAACGGCGGCCTTTTGCCGGGAATCACATTTTGATATGGTTTGTCCACCGTGATATAGAGTGTAAGGGTCCCCGTCTTAGGATCCATGGATTCACTGATCCTGGAAAAGATGCCATCCCACTCAATGGGAAACTCAACATCCATGGGAAGCCTAACCTTGGCCATAATACCAAATGACCGACGTATGGTTTCCATATCCGGCAGAGGCTCCACACTGCTCCTATATTCTCGAGGCAGAAGCATAAAAAAACTTTTCGGAGACAGCGATACGGGGATTTCCGCTTTGTCAATACTTTCAGCTTCCAGCAGAATGGTTCCGGCAGCTGCAAACTGGTAAAGTTCAATATTCACAACAGACAAGCGGCAGTCAAAAGGAGCCCGGATTTCAGTTCTGGCAACATCCAGCCTGCGTTCCGTCACAGTGGATTCACCTGATTTTTTCTGGGCCATCAGCGCTTTCTTCTGAGAGGGAATCAGATCCAGGGCATTCTGTAGATTATTCATGGTTGTCTTATGGGCCAGGAATGTTCTTTCTTCTTTTTCAAGATCAGAAGCGGAAATATACTTATTTGCAAATAATTCCTGTTTCCTTTTCAGTTCCTGGCCGGCACTGGCAAGGGATTTTTTTTCTATGACCAAAAGGCGCTTTGTATTTTTCCGGGATTGTTCAAGCTCCTTAAGCTTTGCATCCACACTCATCAGTTCTGCCACTCCCCGGGTTTCAGCAAGACCATAAGAGGTGGTATCAATTTTAAACAACACCTCGTCCTTTTTTATAAAATACCCTTTTTTCAGGTTATCGTTAACATTGACAATTTTCCCGCTGACCTCGGAAATCGCATGCCAGGTGCGGTCTGCCTCAACATATCCATAGGTTTTAACCCGGGGCACAACCTGCATCTTTTCCAAAGGGATCACCCGGACAGTGTGAACCCGCTCTCTGTTATCAAGTCGGGCCGGCGGTTTTTTATTCATTTTCATCATGGCAAACAACGCAATTCCCAGGATAATCGGGATAATAATCAACACTCTTTTGAAAATTTTCATATAGCTTTCCTAATATTTATGTTTCTCGTTCATCTGTACCCCTATCTGCATTTTCCGCTGATGCCGGCCGGATAAGAACTTCCCTCTGGGGAAAGGGGATCTGGATGCCTTCCTGCAAAAACCGCTTATAAACGGCTGTATTCAGCAGATGCAGTATTCTGCCCCGCAACACGGGTTTTTCAACCCAGCATAACAGCTCATGGTCAAGGCTTGAGTCGCCAAAGGAACGGAACCGAACCCGAGGCTCCGGAATCCTGCAGACATCCGGGAACATGTTTGCCACATCCAGAAGCACCTGATGAACCTTGTCAATGTCAGATCCATAGGCAACCCCCACCTTGACACGGATGCGAAATTTTTCATGCCTGCCGCCGGCTTCATTGATAATTTTACTGTTCCCCATGATTGAATTGGGCACGGTGATTTCCACATCATCCCGGGTCAAAAGCCGCGTGCTGCGGATACCAATGTTGGTAACTTCACCCCGCTCGACTGAATCAAGGACAATAAAGTCACCAAGTTTATAGGGTGCATCTGCCATGATAAATACGCCTGAAAACAAATTGGCCAGTGTGTCTTTTGCAGCAAAGGAGATGGCAAGACCCAGGATACCGGCCGAAGCAACCCAGGCTGTAAGATCAATATCCCAGACCAGGAAAACAACATAAATGGACAGGCCCGTTATCAGGAGAATCAATACATTGCTGAACAACGGCATGGTGCGGTCCTGTATCAATTTGAACCGACTTTGATCCCGGCTCAAAAGGTTGAGTAAAAGTTTAAGAAATCTTGCTGCAGCAAATGCCCAATAAAATACAGCCACTGTTTTCAGGCCGCCCAGGGTGATAAAGGACATGGTTTCATTAAAGGCCAGTCTTTCAGTGGCCAGGACAAGACCAAAAAGAATGATGCTTAAAAAGACGGGCCTGTGAAAAATTTCCAGAAACTGGTCATCCAGTTTGAACTTTGTCTTTTCTGTCCATCCTTTGATGACACGGGTGAGGATCACATCCAATATCTTTGCCAGGCCCCAAAACAAAACAATAATCACCAGTGCCTGAACATACCGATTGGGTGCTATCTGCCCCAGTATTTCCAACAAGTTTTCTTTTCTGAAATCCATTATTTTTCCTTATTGTTATTTTTTTGATTTCATCTTTTGGAACCTGACTGTCAGGATACAATAAGAAGCCAACAATATCCACGTTAAATTCTTTTGCAAGGGGTAAAATATTTCGAAAAATCGCCATTTAGGAAATTTGGCGGTGTTGCCATTTTTCCTAAATGCTCGGATACAACCCGGTGGCCCATAAGTCTGAAAAATTTTAGCAGTTCCTTTGGTTTCTTAACCATGCTATGATGGTCAAATATTGAAAGCCTCTTGAACAAAGGAATGACCTGTAATTCTATTTATGGTTGACTATTTCAATTTTTTTCTTCATTAATAGGCCATTAAATTTAAACCCGATTGAAATTAACAAAATAAAGGAGATCCAATGTCAAAAGGAAAAGTTGTTCTTGCCTATTCAGGTGGGCTTGACACCTCTGTTATATTAAAATGGCT
>JAOZRF010000187.1:3566-5977 GCA_029940245.1 Desulfobacula sp. | reverse complement strand
CTGCCTCTTAGAATAAAAATTCTTTCTAAACTCCAAAAACCTGTCCCTGGCTATTGCTTCCCGCATTTTCCCCATAAGATCAAGATAATAATAGATATTATGGATGGTGTTCAAACGATAGGATAATAGTTCCCGGGACTTATACAAATGCCTTAAATAACTTTTTGAATAATTTTGACAGGTATAGCAATTACACTCCTCATCAATGGGATCTTTGTCAAATCTGAATCTGGCATTGGGAATATTAATGGTTCCCTTTGTGGTGAACAACTGGCCATTCCTGGCATTTCTGGACGGCATTACACAGTCAAACATATCACACCCCATGCCAACCAGCTCCACAAGGTCTTCAGGCGTGCCAACCCCCATTATATATCTGGGTTTGTGAATCGGCATCAAGGGAAGGGTATGGTCTGCCATTTCATACATAAGATCCTTGGGTTCACCCACGCTTAATCCTCCAATAGCAAACCCTGAAAAATCTATGCCTGTCAATTGTTCGGCAGAAAGCGTCCTGAGTTTTTTTGTCATGCCGCCCTGAATAATCCCGAACAGATTATTCACACTAGCCTTTGTCTGCCAGAAATCAAACCCTTTTTTTGCCCACATATAGGTTTTGTTCACAGCATCCAGGGTCTGTTTTTCACTTGCTGGATACCCCATGCAAAAGTCAAGGGACATCATGATATCAGAGCCCAGAATCATCTGGATCTCAATTGCTTTTTCAGGAGAAAAAAAATGTCTTGACCCATCAATATGGGACTGGAAAGCAACCCCTTCATCTGTAAATCTGGCCAGCTTTGCCAGAGAAAAAAACTGGAATCCTCCGGAATCCGTCAGCAGGGGTTTTTTCCAGCGGATAAATTCATGAAGACCTTCCATATATTCGATCACCTCACAGCCTGGACGTAAATACAAATGATAGGTATTGCCAAGAATAATCTGGGCCTTGCAATGATCAAGGTCTTCCACACTGATGGACTTTACTGAGCCAAGCGTTCCCACAGGCATGAAAATCGGAGTCTGGATAATACCATGATCCGTTGTGAGGTTTCCGAGCCTGGCCCTTGAGGTCTGGGAACCTTGTTTTTCCTCTGACTGTTTTAATAATTCAAATTTCAACATGGTTTTTATTCGATGAGCATGGCATCGCCATAGCTGAAAAATCGATAATCCTTAAGTTTTGCTTCTCTATAAGCATCCAGTATTTTCCGCCGGTTGTAAAATGCAGAGACCAGCATCAGAAGCGTGGATTCCGGAAGATGAAAATTGGTAATCATGGCATCCACACATTTAAAATGATATCCAGGATATATAAAAAGATCGCACAACCCTGTTGCTGGTTTGACCCGGCCCTTTTCATCACAAAGGAATTCAAGTGTTCTGACACTTGTTGTCCCCACTGCAATAACACGTCGATTTTCATCTTTGGCCCTATTGATCGTGTCTGCTGTTTCCCTGGACAAATCAAAGGTTTCGGAATGGATCTGATGATCTCTGATATCATTCACTTTTACCGGCACAAAGGTTCCATAGCCAACGTGGAGGGTGATTGGTGCAATTTCAATCCCTTTGTTTAAAAGTTCACCCATTAATGCTTTTGTAAAATGAAGCCCGGCTGTGGGTGCTGCGACAGCACCCTCTCTCGATGCATAAACAGTCTGATAATTCTCCCTGTCATCTTGACCGCAAGCGTTATTATCTCTTCTTTTGATATAAGGAGGCAAAGGAATTTTGCCAAAATTTTTTAAAAATTCTAAAAATTTTTCCCCATTTAAAAACTTTATTTCTGATACGCCTGCCTTTACTGATTCAACCCTTGCTTCAATTTTTTTTTCCAGCAAAAGTCTTGCCCCTTTTTTCGGGCTTTGAGATGCTTTAATCAGGCAGTTGCACTGGAAAAAACCTGTTCGTTCAAGATGTTCAATCCCAGCCGCATAATCGATAATCAATACTTCAATTTTACCACCGGTTTTCTTTTTGCCAAACAGCCTTGCCGGAACCACTCGGGTATTATTGATCACCAAAAGGTCATCCCGTCTCAGTAATTTTGTAATATCAGCAAAATGATAATGAAAAATGGTTCCCGCTTTTCTGTCCACGTGCAAAAGTCTTGACTCACTCCTGTTTTTGCAGGGTGTCTGGGCAATTTTTTCCTTTGGCAGATCATAATCATAGTCAGATAACCTGAAGGTCTCACATAATTCAGACATTATTGCCCTTTCATGGCAAAATAAACCATGCCCAGCCCGGCCAGCATCAGAATAAACCCAATTTTTTTGAGCCTTGTGTCCTCAAGTCCTAACATCATTTGAACCATTTCTTTCATTTTTCCGGGAAATGCAAAGTATGGCAACCCCTCAACAATCATAACCATACCGATGACACAAAAGAAAAACTTCATTTAAAAC
>JAOZRF010000187.1:0-3466 GCA_029940245.1 Desulfobacula sp. | reverse complement strand
GGAAAAAATCATTTATGCAGTTTGAACCTGTTATCGGCCTTGAAGTCCATGCTCAACTGAAAACCTTAAGTAAAATTTTCTGCGGCTGCTCCACCCAATTTGGAAGCCCTCCCAATGCCAATACCTGTCCGGTTTGTACAGGTATGCCCGGGGTTTTGCCGGTTTTAAACAAACACGCGGTCACCTTTGCCATTAGAGCGGCTCTTGCAACCCAATGCAGAATTAATCAGGAAAGCCGGTTTGACCGGAAAAATTATTTTTACCCGGATCTTCCCAAGGGATATCAGATATCCCAGTATGCCCTTCCCATTGCTGAACACGGATTTCTTGAAATTGAAACCAAGGCAGGGGGTAATAAGACAATCGGCATTACACGGATTCACATGGAAGAGGATGCAGGCAAACTCATCCATGATCCTGCAAGGGCCAGAAGCATGGTGGATTTAAATAGAACCGGGGTTCCCTTAATCGAAATTGTCAGCGAGCCGGATATCAGGACAGCCCGGGAGGCAGGTGCCTATTTAAGAAAACTGCATGCCATCCTGAAATATATTGATGTCTGTGACGGTAACATGGAAGAGGGAAGTTTTCGATGCGATGCCAATATATCCCTGCGGCCTAAAGGACAAAAAGAGTTTGGCATACGATCAGAACTTAAAAACCTTAATTCCTTTAAAAATGTTGAAAAGGCGATCCTTTACGAGATTGAACGGCAGACCTATATTTTAGAAGAAGGCAAACAGGTGATCCAGGAGACAAGGCTCTGGGACCCTTCCAGGAACAAAACAACTTCCATGCGGAGTAAAGAAGAAGCCCATGACTATAGATATTTTCCTGATCCGGATCTTGTGCCCCTCATTGTTGATGATCACTGGATACAGGAAGTCAAAAAAGACATGCCTGAACTTCCCGATGCAAAAAAATCAAGGTTTATACAAGACTATAAACTCAGTGAATATGATGCTGAAGTGTTAACCTCCTCCATTGACCTTGCTGATTTTTTTGAAACAGCAGCAAGACCTTTAAAAGATAAAAAGCCGGCAGCCAACTGGGTTATGACAAATATTCTGGGAATGTTGAACAATAAAGGGATATCCATTTTAGAATCACCGGTTACAGCCATTGCCTTTTCAAAATTATTAACCCTGGTTGAAAAGGGAAAAATCAACGCCAATACTGCAAAAACCATATTTGAAGAAATGGTTGAAACAAAAAAAGACCCTGAAATCATTGTAAAGGAAAAAGGTCTTGAACAGGTGTCAAATTTATCTGAGCTTGAGACAATGGTGATGGCAGTTATCGATAAAAACCCTGATGAAGTGGCTTTATACAGGGATGGGAAAACCAGGCTTTTCAGCTTTTTCATGGGAAAAATAATGAAAGAAACTTTAGGTAAAGCTGATCCTGAAATCATTACTACAATATTAAAATCAAAACTTTAAACGGAGCCAAACCTTGAAAAAAAATAGCCTGATACTCAAAACAATTGCCTTATTTATTTTTCTCTTTGTTCTCATGGGAAGCGCTCAAGTCTTTGCCGCCAATGAAAAGATCAAGACCATTGCCATTCTTCCGTTTAAAATCAATGCCCGGGAAAAATCTATCCATATTCAAAAAGGCATAGGCCATATGCTCTATTCACGGCTCTCCTGGAAGGACAATGTAGTGGTGGTCCCGGAATATAAACTTACAGAACACCTTTCCCGCATGAATAAGACTAAAACCGGCAAAGGGATTAATGAAATTGCCCGGCTGACCCAAAGCGACTTTGTCCTGGCAGGTGCAATTACCCAGCTTGGCGGTTCATTCAGTATTGATATCCAGGTTTATGATATTGAAAACAAGCGCTATATGGCTTTTTTTGTGCAGTCCTCAAAAAGTGATAATTTGATTAACAAAACAAACCGGATTGCAGCGATTATCAACAAAAAAATCTTTAATCGTTCCTCATTGGCATGGGAAAAAATGGAACAGGAACAAAAATCCTCTGCCCAGGAGCAACAACGCAAAAATCCCGAATATTTGATACAGAATCCCCAGTGGCAGGACACAGAAAAATCACCGGGATGGAAGATATGGAAATACCTTTTTTAGTTCAGGCACTATTTAACTACTGTCTCGTGCCCTGGAGAACGAAGAAGGGAAAAAACCTGCACAGGTTCTTTAATACCTTTTAAAAGAACAGCTCCAAGCGGATAGATCGGCCATAACCCGTTCACCATTTTTTGGGTTTCTTCGCCCACAAGGATATCCCCTTTCTTGGCATGGTCTGACAATCGCGCTGCAATATTGGTCACTGTTCCTGTTGCAGTAAATGTCATGCGGGTATCCAAGAGGCCTTTAAACCGGGTCATCCCCACAAGGGCGGAACCTGAATTAATACCGATATTTACATCAATTGCGCCCATGTCCGATCCCAGGGACATGTTAAAAGCCCTGTTCCGATCCATAATTTCAAAAGCCGCTTTTACAGCATTAATGGCATTGGTCTTTGCATCATGGTCTTTAAATATGATCATGAGGGCATCTCCGGCTGTTTCATTGATATCCCCATGGGACCTGTGAATGGGATCAACAAAACTTGAAAACATTTTTTCAATAATTGCATTGACTTCTACTTCCGGCCGGCTGGAAGTCAAACTGGTATATCCTTCCAAATCCAAAAATAAAATACTCACCTCTTTTCTTTCTTTTTCCAGGGTCAATAATTCAGGATTCTTATCCACCATAAGCCTTACCGATCCCGGAACAAAGGGGGACAGATGACTCAACATCCGGCTTATACGAATTTTTTCCTGGGTGATTTCCCATTGGCGCCTGGCAGTTAAAATAATATTTCCCAGGATATCGGCAAAATCCCTTATCAGAAAAAAATCCCGGCGGGTATATTTTGTCAGGGGCTGGATCACCACACTGATGACTGCCAGAATCCGGTCTTCCACAAAAACAGGTATGGCATATTCAGAACCCACTGCCACAAGAGAATTGTCCTTTCGGCGTATTGGTTCACTTTGAGACACTACCACTGCTTTTTTTTTCTGAATGGCTTTTTGCACTGCAGGCCTGTTCCGCTTGCAGGACTGGCAGTTTACAGGCTGCTCATACAAGGCACACTGCAAGGGACTTGTGTACTTGTCCGCATCAGGATCCAGAAGCAGGATGCACACTTCCATGGCATTGGGGATAATTTTTCTCAGTTCTTCTCTGACCTTTTCAATGATCTTATTGACTTCCATCAAAGGGGCAATTTCCCCGATCAAATTTTGCTGAACATGAAACCGCTCTTTATAAAATCTATCCATTTTTATATTTCCTGCCTAATTTGTTAAAAATTATGTTCCAATCTTTGAATATCCTGATTTTATGATTTTATAGATTATCATAAGCAGATCATAACCACCACCTTTTTGTCCTTAACTCCTGTAAAATCCATAACTAAAATAATAATTCTTGTTGTTGTTGTTTG
>JAOZRF010000186.1 GCA_029940245.1 Desulfobacula sp. | reverse complement strand
CTATGTTGCCTGCGGGTACAGCGGCATGGAGATTTTTGACATCAGCACTCCGAGCAATCCTGTAAAATTGAACAGCTATTTGCCCGAGGGGGGACTGAATGCTAAAGATATATTCGTGAATAACAATCTGACCTATATTGCAGGCGAAAATGGCGGCCTGATTATTGTCAATGTTACTGATCCGAACAATATTGTGGAGAAGGGAAAGTTTGAGAATATTAATGCCCAGAAAGTACGGGTTGCATCCCCGTATGCCTATGTTATGGTTTCTTCTAATGAGCCTCTTATCAAAATTGATGTTTCCGCTCCTGCAAGTCCAACAAAAAAGGGAGGATTTGAAAGCCCTGCCTGGGCTGATACAATTGTTACCGACGGTCACTGGCTTTTCATGCTATCTGAAAAGCTATGGGTCTATAATCTGAGTGACCCCAAAAATCCATCCCTTGCGGCGACCTATGACCAGTGGCCGGACATGGATGGTCTGTTTGTTGATGGAACCGTTCTTTATGCCACTAATGACAATCAGATGTTGTTGCTAGATGTTACTAATCCAGGAAATATTTTGCAATTGGCATCTTATCAGGCGCAGGATAATATCGGCAGGATTTTTGTATCATCAGGCTATGCATACCTGTTTTTAAACACTTACGGCGCTGGTGTTGAGATTGTTGATGTGTCTAATCCTCAGAGCCCTGTTAAGAGTGGTGACGGTCTTTCTTTTGCCGGTTCAGGGTCAGACATTTATGTGGGAAACGGCACTGCCTGTGTGGCCGGTTATGAATGGGAAGGTGAGGCTGGCAATAGTGACGAAATCTACTCGGTGAAACTGTTCAATGTACTCAATCCGGCCAGTCCTGCGGAGGGAGGATCGATAACGCTTGAAGGTAAATATCCTTGTGTATGGGCCATGGGCAACACCCTGTTTGTGTCAAAACGGGTTGGGGTATCCAATCCCTATACTTCCTGCATCCAGGCCTTTGATATCTCCGATCTCTCAAATCCGCTACAGGCGGGACAAATGATTCCTGAAAAGGTTGCTAATGATCTACAGGTTGTAGAACTGGGCGGCGGAGTGCCCCTGATCCTCACTGCCACGACTGGCGGGAGTGTGCATACTTATTCTTATTCAAGCGAGACAAAGACCTTCACTACTGGAGAGAAATGTTATTCTCCATCTTCCCATCAACTTACCGCAGCCTCAAGTCCATCGAGTAGCGCCGATTATGTAGTGGTATCGAACGATTGTTCCTATGGAATCTATACCCAGGAAATTGTAGGTGGTGCAAAATGCTGTCTTGAGACACAGGTCAGTCCCGCTGCGGCCGCATCTGACGGGTGTGCGGCCACACCGGTCAATACCGGGGAAGTGGACTGCGGAACAGAGGTGCAGGTAGAAGCCACTACAGTACCGCCATGGAACTTTAAGGAATGGACAGGCGCTGCAACAGGGACAAGTCCTGCGTCCACGGGTACGGCCGACGCATCCTGTTCCATAGCAGTGGCCAATTTTGTAAAACCTGTTCTTACCCTGTCAATGGGCCCTAAAAACCCCAGTTGCCCGACGGCAACGGCGGTGCCCGGAGCTATTAACGCTCGGGCTATTCATATAACGCTTTCCGTAAATGACGTGGATGACTGGATGGTCCAATCGGTCAAGTTCAACGCTTCCGGGGACGGAAACGAAAAAGATGACATTGCCCAGGCGCGCCTCTACCTGGGAGACGAGAACGGATTACTTCTCGGCGCCAAGACCTATTCTATGGATAACGGCAACCTTTCGTTTAATGTCAACAAGGAAATCAGCAAGGGTTCCAGCATAAATCTTATGCTAACCTATGACTTCAAAGAGGATAAGAGCTGCCCGTGTAAAACGTACACCTCGAATATTACCGTAACAGATATCCTTGCCGAACCTTTAATCTACGACAACTACATAAAACTGCCGCCGCCGCCGCAGGGTGTAACAGGGCGGGCGGAAATTGATTCCGGTGATATCGAGATCGATCAAAGCACCAACAAACAATACGCGGCCAAGAATCAAGAATTGGAGACGCCGCTTAAGGTGATTGTAAAGAACCTGTCAGAGGCATGCCTCGACTACTATTATGTGCGTTTTGAAGTCGATCCGGCAATGTCCCCGCAGGGGGCATCAGGATACCAGTTTTCCAACGGCGATAGCAAGATCGATGTGGACATCCCGGCCGGCAAAGAAGTGGAGACAATATTTACAGTGGGAAACAAATCGGGCAAGTATCTGATCAATGTTTCTTTGATGGAAAAGGCCGGGTACCCTTACTCGTGCGAATGCTACTCCACGGTATCAATGCCATATTTTGAGGCATATGCCACAGGGGTAGAGCTTGCGGCCGAACACGACGGCGCTGTGGGAGACGAGGTGGCGACCTTTATTCAGAACATCTCTGCAGAAAACGACCTGACCGCGACCTTTACTCTGCCGCCGGATAAGGCCGAAAACGTGGACTATGTTGAGTTCAGTCTGGACGGGGTAACCAAGCAGGATAGTAACGAACCCTATACGCAGACATTTGACATGACAACCGTCACCGACGGCTCAAAGCTTACCGTCACGGCTCATTTTAATGACGGCACAGAGATGACGGACGAGTTTTCCTTCAATGGGATCGGCACCCCTTCCTGGTTTCCGATCATCGAGGGGATGAGCAGCTATTTCAACGTGGTCTGGGTTGAAAAGGACAAGAAGTACAGGGCATCTTTCAACTATCCCGGCGATTTCATCTGGAGTGAGGCGGTGCCCACGGACATCCTGCTTCTGGGCGGTGAGGAGAACGAGACCAACATGGCCTTTAACGCTTATGCCGACTACTTCATCAACCAGACAGGCGCGCTTGGGGCTGCGGGCAACCTGGAGACCGAGATCCTGGGCCATGCCTTTAATGTCAAAGGAAATCTACACGGAAAGTTCGATAATCAATTCGAGTTTGTCAAAGGAAACGGTAAGCTCAAGACGGACATCACCTTTAATCTGCCGGAAAAAGGTGTCTCCAAGACAATCCTGGTTTATGGGGTTCCTTTGACTGTGGCGGTTGATCTGGGCGGCGATGTTCAGGTGTATGTTCACGGGGCGTGTCTGCTGGGTGAGCATGTGAAGTTCAAGAAGATCACCATAGTTCCGGGGACTACTATTACCCTGGATTTGACCGCTTCGGCCTCTATTGTCTTTGGCCTGGCGAAGCTGGCGATCAAGTCGCAACCGGAAGGGACCATTCAGATCAAGGTGATTTATACCTCTGAAGACGGAATCACCGATCCGCTCTTTGGCGGCGAGATCAAGGCCCCCATCCAGGTGGTCGGTTCTATTTTCTGGGGGACTGTAAATGGTGAGTTAGGAAGCGCGGAACTCGGTCCTTATACCTTCGGCGACATGAGCGGTGTGGGAAAGGTCGGGGCGTTGTGCCTGGTGGGAGAGGAAGAAGGCAAGCGCTTCTATTCAAGCGGGCATATCGCCACGGACAGTGCGGGAAGAAAGATCGCCATCTGGATAGAGGACACCTCAGAATCGGATGCCTCGATCAATCCGGATGTGGCTGTGCGCATAGACAGCGGCTCTGGATGGGGAGATGCAGCGCTGATCACCGAAAATAATCTCTGGGAGACAGATCCGAAGGTGGTATTTTTGGCTGAAGGAAAGGCCATTGCAGTGTGGACATCAAACAAGGGCGAGAAGACGTTAAACAAGTTGAACGATATCCTTGCTCACCAGGATATCGCTTACGCCCTCTATGACGGCGGCAACTGGAGTGGGCAGAGCCTGATCATAGATGACGCATATGGGGATGGAAGCGCAGATCTGGCCTATGATGCCCAGAATAACAAGGCCATTGCCGTGTGGCTTCACAACGGGGACAGCTCCGAGGATATTGATAACCGGAGCAAGTGGTCTATCTACTATGCGGTCTTTGACAAGACCGGCCAGGAGTGGACATCTGCGGCTGCCGTTGCCGGCACGGACGATAGTCAGGCAGACTTGATGCCTGCGGTGGCGGCGGACGGAAGCGGCCATGTCATCGCTGTATGGATCAAGGATGAAGACGGTAAGTTTTTTGCGGAGTTAGAGGGAATAAGCGGCGGCGCCAATGTAGATTATACCAACAGCGACTGTGATGTCGTCTATTCCTTTTACGAAAACAACGAGTGGACCGCCCCCCAGAAACTGACCGGAGTAAACACCTTTACCGAACAGATGGTGGATGCAGCCTACACGAGCTATGGTGATCCTGTAGTGGTATGGGTCGAAAAGGATGGCGCCACGGACACGCTGTATTATGCAACATATGACCATCAGGAGGGGACATGGTCAGACAAAGAAAAAATTGACGAGAGTGAGTTTTTCATCGAAGATCCAAAGATCGATTTAGACAGCGCCGATGTGGCTACTGTTATTTACCGCAAATTTGCAGGTTATGACGGTGATATATTTTCTGCGGAGATCAACCTGGGACAGGCGGTGCAAAAGGTGGCGGTACCGCCGGCTCCGCCGGTGCAGCTTACCCACGACGATCTGACCGACCGGAACCCTGCTATGGCGCTGAACAGCGACGGCAAGCCGGCGCTGCTCTGGACAAAGACAGACTTCACCAAAGAAGCGGATACTGCCACAGGCGGTTTTTCGGGCGGCATCAACATGGCGGTTGCCGGCGTTCAGACGGCGGAGCTGACGGGCATTTACAGCGAAGCGGTCCAGGATGTGGATGAGGACGGGATCTATGAGGCATTGATGGTGACAGTGGAGGCCGATATCAAGG
The DNA here is from genome assembly GCA_029940245.1 of Desulfobacula sp. Taxonomy (GTDB): domain Bacteria; phylum Desulfobacterota; class Desulfobacteria; order Desulfobacterales; family Desulfobacteraceae; genus Desulfobacula. The sequence continues at coordinate 1,212 of JAOZRF010000186.1, read as the reverse complement.
AAGCGGGCAACTTTGGGGTAAAAGGCGCCCTTTATGACAAAGACGGCGCATACATTACCACTGTTTTGCAGTCGAAAAGTATTGCTGAGGCCGGATCGCATCTTTTCACCCTGGTTTTTTCAGGAAGCGTGCTAAACGACAAAGACGCGGATGGAGCTTATACTGTCAAAGAAATAGTACTTCTGGATCAGAATGATTCTCCGGTGCAGGTGGACTATGCTGCCACGGGTATCACCACAGAGTCAGCCTATACCCATGATCAGTTTATGCCAGGCCTGATCAAGGCAGACAAGGATCTTTACAGCACGGATCTGGAAAAGATGGTGGTGACAGTGGAGGATCAGCGCCAAAACCAGGACCAGGAGCTGGTGGAGACGGTTGCGGTCAGCGTAAACAGCACAGCAGAGCCCTTTTCTTCAGAGCCTGTTTCTTTTCAAGAGACCGGAGCAAATACCGGTGTTTTTGCGGGTGAAGTGGGCTTTAGCCTGATTGAGAGCGGTTCAGGAAAGATTAAAGTGGAAAATGGAGCATTGATCACCACCACCTATACTGATCCTGAAACGGGTTATTTGTGGAAGGCGGAAGGGATATGGAAGAACGGACAGGTATTCGCCTATATCAAAGGTTGGAATCTTAGTACCTTCTCTTATGAGCCTGACCCAAACGGAGTCGAAGACATCTTTGCCTCCCGCATGGATAAGATCATCTCCATTTGGAAGTGGCAGGAAAACCAGTGGGCAGTAATCCTGCCCGGGATGGAGGCCGCCGATGCAACGACTTACATCCAGGCCAAGGGTTTTTTACCGCTGAGCGAGCTGCATGCAGGTGAGGGTTACTGGCTGAATGCTGAAAGTGAGTTCTTTCTGGATGTGCCGGGAGCAGCGGCGGAGAGCGCTCTTTTGGATATTCCCCAGGGCTGGAACCTGATTGGTTTAAAAAGCAACGAGACAAAATCGATTACTACGCTCATCTCTGGAAACGAAGGCAATATCGCCTCTGTTTGGAAATGGGAAAGCGGCGCATGGGCAGTCTATCTACCGGGGCAGGAAGACGGCGGTGCTGTCTATGCTGAAAGCAAGGGCTTCATCGTGCTTACCAATATTGAACCGGGTGAAGGCTTCTGGATGAATTGTACAGAGGCGGTAACACTGGATTAGTATGCTTTATTTCAAAAAAACGTGAGAAAAATTTACGTTTTTTTAAGTTTACATA
>JAOZRF010000549.1 GCA_029940245.1 Desulfobacula sp. | reverse complement strand
GCAATACAGACAACGGTAACAAAACAAGGGGCATAGAAAATTGTAAATATGATCAGACTGAATGCAGTCAAGGGACCCCATCCTTTGGCTGATTTCAGCCTGTCTGAAAGAGAGGCGGTTTCTTCCGGGTCTACTTCACCAATGGAATAGGCAGTACCAAGGGTTGATACCACAACCTCCTTTGCTGCGAATCCACCCACAAGGGCAATATTTGTGCGCCAGTCAAATCCTGCAAACTTTGTTATCCCTTCAAGGGAAGACCCGATCCTGCCTGCAATGGAATTTTTCAATCCTGCATGAGCTTCATCAAAATCAACCTGGGTAAGGCTTTTTTTTACTGCCAGCGCCTGTGCAGACAATTGATCTTGTTCAAGATTTACAATATCATTTAAAAGAGTTGCGCCTGCCCGGGATGTTATAGCAGTTCTCTGATCTTCAAACATTTTGGTCTTGGTTTCGTCCAATCCCGGAAATGTCATCATGGCCCAGAGAACAATGGATACGCCTAAAATAACAGTGCCTGCCTTTTTAATATACTGCCAGGTTCTTTCCCATGTATGAATCAAAATTCCTTTAATTGTCGGCATCCTGTAGGGGGGAAGTTCCATGACAAACGGCGTTGCCTCTCCTTTTATAATCGTAGACCGCAGGGCCCGGGCCACCAGCAATGCACCCAGCCATGAAATCATTGTAATCAGCAGCATCACCATTGCTTCATTCTCCGCAAAAAAAGCCGCTATCAGCAATGCAAACACGGGAAGTTTAGCACCACAATTCATAAATGGAACGGTTAAAAGCGTTGCGAGTCTTTCTTTAGGAGATTTCAAGGTTCTGGCTGCCATAACACCGGGAACCGCACACCCGCCGGCAATACCGCCGGATACAATAAACGCCATTACCGAACTCCCGTGGAGCCCAAACATCCTGAACACCCTGTCCAGCATAAATGCCATTCGTGCCAGGTATCCCGAGTCTTCAAGAAAAGCAATTCCTAAAAACATAAACATAATCAAAGGCACAAATCCAAGAACCCCGCCCACGCCATCAATGATTCCAGAAATGACAAGGGATTTTAAAAGCCCGTCAGGCAATGCGCTGTCAGCTATACTGCCCACCCATCCGAAAAAACTTTCAAACCATCCAATCGGGATCTCGCTATAGGTAAATGTAAATTTATAAAGCCCCATTAAAATTGCAACCATGATGATGGGGCCCAGAAATCGGTTTGTCACTACTTTATCGATTTTATCTGACAATTGCAGTCTGTTTTTGTCATGAAAATAGCTGATCACATTCTGCTTTAAAATTGAATTGATAAATCCATACCTATAGTCTGCAATGATTCCTTCAGGATGCATATCAAGGGTTGCTAAAAGGTGGCGACTCACCTTTTCAACAATTTTTTCCAATTCCAACGACACCTTCATATCTTGTTTTTTACCGGATTCAATAATCTGTTGATCCTTTTCAAGATATTTGATGCCAGTCCATCTTGCTCTGTAGTTTGCAGTTAAAAAAGCGGAAGATTGAATAATTTCTTCCATTTCATCAAGGGCAGTATCAATGTCATGACCATAGGAAATCGTTAAAGGCTCAACTTTACCATTTACATTTGATGCAATGATCTGCAGCAGTTCTTTTTTGCCTTGAC
>JAOZRF010000185.1 GCA_029940245.1 Desulfobacula sp. | reverse complement strand
CAAAATCTTTGATGACTGAAATTGACAATTTAAAAATTATCCCATTGAATCAACTTGTGAAAGGGGATAAATACCAGCTCAAGATCAAGGCCAAACTTGATCGAGTCACCTTACCCTTATCGCTTCATACTATTTTATTTTTTGTCTCTTTTTGGGATTTTGAAACAAATTGGTATTTAATTAATTTTACCTATTAGTATCCACAATGTCTGAATCTTGCCTGAGATTAAAATAATGTCTGAATCAAAACATATAAAAGACGAACAATCCAGGAAAAAAAAAGAAGGTATTTTAATCCTCATTATTCTGATTGCTGTCGGGGTCCTGACTTTTATTGAAACCCGCATCACCAATTTTGGCAGTGATTTGCCCCTATCCAGCGCAGTATTAATGTTTATACTGATAAACACAAACTTATTGCTGCTGCTGGCTTTGCTTTTACTGGTCTTTAGAAATCTTGCAAAGCTGTACTATGAAAAAAAGAATCATATTTTCGGGTATAAACTTAAAACCAGGCTGATCTCTGCATTTATTATACTTGCTCTTCTGCCTACAACGGTTCTTTTCTTTTTCTCCATTCAGTTTATTTCTACCAGCGTGACTTTCTGGTTTAATGCTCCAGTTGAACAAACCTTTAACAGTTCATTGGCTGTTGGCCAAAAACTTTATGAATATATTGAGGAAAAAAATGAGTTCTTTGCCAAAAGAGCCACATTCCAAATAGACTCCCGAAAGCTTTTAGAAAAAGGGAATGAAACAAAACTGACCCGATACTCCCAGGTCATACAAAGGGCATTTAACAGGCATGCTGTGGAAATTTATACCTCTGATGCCAGACGTGTCAGCCTGTCTCTTGCAAATGAATTGGAAAGCCTTCATTTTGGTCTTTTATCCAGTAATGACTTAACCGGTATCCCGCAAGGACGTAACACCCACACGATTTCCCAAAATATAAAAGAAGGAGAATTTTTAAGAACTATTGCAGCCATACCTTTTGGAAGTGATCCCAAAAAAGCCAGGGCCTTCATTGTTATAACCACCCTGATAACACCTGAACTGTCTGAAAACCTGCAGGCAATTTTAAAAGGAATTGAAGAATATCACCAACTCAAACTGGCCAAACAACCCGCACTGATATCCTATTATATTGCGCTGTCAATTGTTGCCCTTCTGGTTATTTTCTGTGCTATCTGGTTTGGCTTTCAACTGGCAAAATCCATTACAATTCCCATAATGAAATTTGCCGAAGGCACTCAAAGGGTTACAGATGGAGATTTGAACTATCAAATTGACTTTCAAACGGACGATGAAATAGGGACCCTTATCAAATCATTTAATTTAATGACCAAAGAGCTTGCCACGGGAAGGGAACAAATTGCGCTTTCCGGTGAGATGCTCAAACAACAGAATTCCGAACTTGAAAAAAGCCGTCGATACATTGAAATTGTTTTAAAAAATATTTCTGCGGGTGTAATATCTGTTGATAACAAAGGAACCATAACAACCATTAACAAGGCTGCTGAATCCATGCTGAATATTGACAGTCTTGTTATTTTAAATCAGAATTATAAAAATGTTTTAAAAAAAGAACACTTACAGATTGCCGATAAAATTTATGACCAGGTTGCCAAGGGCCATAAAACACTTGAAATTCCACTTTCCGCAACTATCTCAGGAAATCCCAAACATTTTTCTTTAAATTTTAATACCCTCAAAGATGATCTGAATCAAGATGTCGGTGCAGTTCTGGTTTTTGATGATGTCACCGAGCTTGAAAAGGCCCAGCGAGTCGCTGCATGGAGAGAGGTTGCCAGGAGAATTGCCCATGAGGTGAAAAATCCCCTGACACCGATAAAATTGTCGGCCCAACGGCTGAAGCGTAAATATGGGAAACAAATCAATGAAGATATTTTCACCAATTGTACTGACACCATTGTGGAACATGTGGACCTGATCAGAAACCTTGTCAACCAGTTTGCTGCTTTTGCCAAATTTCCTGATGCAAATGTTGCCCAATGCAGAATTGAAAATATTATTCTTGAAACCATTGCGCTGTACCGGGACGGCCTTGAAAAAATGGATATCAGATCCAGTTTTGGCCAGAATATTCCAGTGCTGAAACTGGATCACCAGCATATGAAACAGGCATTTATCAACCTGATTGACAATGCCGTATATGCGGTAAATAAAGAAGGAATGATCCTTATTGATGTTTCCTTTGATGAAATTTTAAAAATTGTCAGAATTGAAATTGCTGATAGTGGTAAAGGCATATCAGATAATGAAAAAACCAGATTGTTTGAGCCTTATTTTTCTACCAAAAAATCAGGTATGGGACTGGGACTTGCCATTGTTAACTCTATTATTTCTGATCATAATGGTGTAATAAGGGTTCAGGATAATGATCCCAAAGGTGCAAAATTCATTATTGAGCTTCCGGCTTGATGATTCAATCTATTATAGGAGAAAAAAATGTATCCCGCTGTTTTGATTGTTGATGACGAGGTAACTATAATAGAATCCCTTAAAGGAATTCTTTCAGACGATGGATTTGAAGTCATTCATGCCTATAACGGGTATGAAGCTTTAAAAAAAATTGAGACCGAATCCCCTGACATTGTTCTTCTTGATATCTGGATGCCGGGGATGGATGGGATTGAAACCCTAAAAGAAATTAAAAAAAACTCGCCCAATCTTCCTGTGGTGATGATTACAGGCCACGGCACCATTGAAGCTGCGGTTGATGCTACAAAATCAGGCGCTTATGATTTTCTTGAAAAGCCATTGTCCATTGACAAGGTCATGGTCACCATCAATAATGCTCTGAATTTTAGAAAACTCGAAGAAGAAAATATATACCTGCGGAAAAAAACTATAGAAAAAAACTCCATTACCGGAACCAGCCCTGCTGTCCGGAAACTGTATAGAGAAATCATGAATGCTGCGCCTTCAAATGCTTCTATCCTGATTACAGGGGAGAATGGGACAGGCAAAGAAATGGTTGCCAGAACCATCCATCAGTTCAGCTTAAGACCTGAACAACCTTTTATCATCATAAATTGTGCAGCCATCCCGGAAGAAAAACTTGACAGCGAACTCTTTGGCCATGAAAAAGGCGCTTTTGAAGAAGCAACGTCCAAAAATAAAGGTAAATTTGAGCTGGCCTCGGAAGGAACTCTTTTCCTTGATGAAATTGGCGATATGAATATCAATACCCAGGCAAAAATTTTAAGAGCCCTTGAATCAAAAACCTTCCAGAGAATAGGCAGTGGAAGAACGCTTCACATGAATTTCCGTCTTATCGCTTCATCAAATAAAAATCTTGAACAAGAAATTGAAGCCGGTAATTTCAGAAAAGACCTTTATTTCAGGCTAAATGTGATACCCATTTTTGTTCCTCCTTTAAAGGATAGAAAAGAAGACATACCACTGCTCGTGGACACATTTCTTGAAAAATTATCTAAACAATCTTCAGAAAAGAAAAAAACCATATCTGAAAATGCTCTGAACCTTCTTGTTGATTACGAATGGCATGGCAATGTAAGGGAGTTGAAAAACCTTTTGGAACGGCTTTCAATAATGCTTGAAAAAGATCATATTGATGCGGCAGACATACCCGAACCCTATAATACAGTCTACAAACCCGTCAAATTGACTGAAAAAGACCTCCTAGTTTATAACGATGATCTGCTCCAGGCCAAAAAACAATTTGAAAGGGACTTTATAAAAAAAAAACTTGAGATTGAGAGCGGTGATTTAATTTCTGCGGCTAAAAAACTTGGAACATCTGTAAAATATATAAAAAAGATAATTCATTAACTTCATGAGAGTCATCAGCGGCCATTTCAAAGGCAGAAATCTTGTCAAACTTCCGGATAGTAAAATCCGCCCCACATCTGATCGAACCCGGGAGGCTGTTTTTAACATACTGGGCCAGAAAGTAAAAAAGGCAACGGTGCTTGATCTTTTTGCCGGAACTGGTGCGTTAGGTATAGAAGCCTTAAGCCGGGGGGCCTGCCATGCCACCTTTATTGATATCTCCTGTGATATCATCCATAAAAATCTTGAACTGTGCCGGCTTAAAGAAAAGACGGTAGTGATATGCTGCGATATCATCAAGGACTCTTTCCCCAAAAGGCTTGATGGACAGAGGTTTGATCTTGTATTCATTGATCCGCCTTATGGAAAAGGGTATATTGAAGTAATCCTTCAGAAAAAATCATTTACTGATCTGCTTAATGAGGATTGCATCATCATTGCTGAACAATCCTGCAAAGAAAATCTTGAAATAAAATTTTCAATCCTTGACATTTACAGACAAAAAAAATACTCAAAAACAAATATTTCTTTTATTAAAAAAACTTAAAAAAGGATCCCTCATCCATGACAGCCAAAAAAAAGACAGCCATCTACCCCGGTTCTTTCGACCCCCTGACAAACGGCCATATTGACATTATTGAAAGGGCTCTTGATATTTTTGACGAAGTTATTATTGCAGTGTTGCATAATCCTAACAAAAAAGTATTGTTTACCATGGATGAAAGGGTAAAAATGATCAAACAAAGCTTTAACGGCAGCAAATCCGTTCTGGTAGATTCTTTTGGCGGGCTTCTTGTGGATTACGCAAAAATGAAAAATGCCGTGGCCATTATCCGGGGGATGAGAGCTCTGTCTGATTTTGAAAGTGAATTTCAGATGGCATTAATGAACAGAAAATTGAACAAGGAGGTGCAATCTGTATTCCTGATGACCGGGTTCAGATGGATTTTCACAAGCTCTTCCATTATCAAGGAAGCAGCACAGTTTGGCGGAGATATCAGTGATATGGTTCCCAGGGCAGTCCATATAAAAATGATGGAAAAATACCCTGAAACAAAGGAATAAAATGGACTTGTGGCAACTTCATGTATTTGTATCAGTGGTTGATCATAAAAGTTTTTCCAAAGCCTCTTTTGCCATTAATCTTTCTCAACCCACGGTCAGCCTTCATATTAAAGAACTTGAAACGCATTTTCAATGCCGCCTTTTAGACCGGCTGGGAAAAATAACAGAGCCCACAAAAGCAGGAGAAATTCTGTATCAATACGCAAAAAGTCTTTTAAGCCTCAAAGAACAGACAGAATCTGCTTTGCACGATTTTTTAGGAAAAGCCAAAGGAACTCTTTTTATCGGTGGCAGCACCATTCCATCCGGATATATAATCCCCAGACTCATTGGACCTTTTTCAAAACAATTTCCGGATATCTCGCTTAAAGTGATAGCTGGGGATACCATGCAGATTGTTCAACAAATCAAAAAAGGAAAAATAGAAATCGGCATTGTCGGTGCAAAAGTAGATGACCCCCAGATCAAACAGGAAAAACTTATGAGCGATGAAATGAAACTGATTGTTCCTGCAAACCACAAATGGACAGAAGAGACATCTATTGGCTGCTCAAAAATCTTTGAAGAATCTTTTATCGCAAGGGAAAAAGGATCGGGAACATGGCAATCCATTCTTAAAGCCTTTGATGGTGCAGGGTTTAACTCAAAAAATCTTAACGCCAGTATTACCCTGGGAAATACAGTCTCTGTCATTCAAAGCATATTAAATCATGCGGGGATATCCATCCTTTCAACCATTGCAGTCCAGGATGATATCAATAGCGGACGTTTAAAAGCCCTGTCAGTAGAAGGCCTTGACCTCAACCGCTTTTTTTACCTCACCTTTTCAAAAAAAAGAACCATGTCGCCTATTTGTAAAAAATTCATTGATTTTGCAAGACAAGCCCTTTAACAAGCTATTCACGTTTTCCGTCACCGCAAAATAAAAATTAAAAAAAATAGTCAGCAAATCATTTATCGGAAATACCAGGATTGGTATTTCCGATAAATAAAGCAATTCATGACCATTCGGCAAATTTGGTTTGCCACCACTACTGGCAAAAGAAGTCAAGGTCTTTTGAATAAAATCTTTCAGCGACTGTAGATAGACAAAAGACTCACCATAGACTATACGCCTTCAACTTATGCTGGA
>JAOZRF010000184.1 GCA_029940245.1 Desulfobacula sp. | reverse complement strand
ACGGGATCAGAATTTCATGGTGCCCGACAATGCTGATCCCTTTGCCTTTACCAAGGGTTGGGCGGTTCACGACATTGGTCATGGGTCGGTAATGGCGGATAAAATCAAGATTGACTGTTGTGAAACTATCAAGCGTGTGGCCCAGGTTTCTGACCAGGGAGATAGCCTTTAGAAAAACTTCAGGCAATATGACGGCAGAACCGGCATTGATAAACACCCCGTTTTCTAAATTACTAATATTTGAGGCAAACCATTTAAAATCATAATGGGATGCTTCACCACAGGCAGCAGCATCAAAATCAGGGTGCATGTGGATGATATCCGTGCCAATGGCTACATGCACTGTTACGGGAATATCAAGGGCAGCGCCTGATGCGGTTAAACTCAAATCTTTAAACTCAAGGTTTTCTTTAAGGATCATGTTCCCAACGGCTCTCCCCAGTCCAATGGATTGGTTTTTTGTATCTTTAATGGCCTGGTTGAGAAAATCAGATGTCTCTTTTGCCATGCCAAAACTGCCGCTATCAAGGGATTGGGCCACATCTTCCGAAGTCCTTCCAATCATAGCGATTTCAAGGTCATGGATAATGCCTGACCCGTTCATGGATATCAGGGTAAATATATTTTTTTTCATCAGGTCAATGATAATCGGAGACATCCCTGTTTTTATGACATGGCCACCCATGGCAAAACAGACCTGTTTTTTGTTTTTTGCAGCACGGCTTATGGCGTTTATAACGTATCGAAGATCCTCTCCTGCAAGAATGGATGGCAGGGTGTTCAGAAAATCTGAGAAGCGGTCACCTTTTTTCCATGGTGTTGAAAAATCTTTACAATCAACCTTGCTTATTCTTTTTTTTATGGAATAGGTTTTAAGCCTGCTGTAATCCAGGTTTTTAAATGAATCACCCATTGAAAAAAATCCTTTCTGTCAGGTCACACAAGATGTGAGCCAGCAGGATATGAACTTCCTGTATCCTTGCTGTGGTGTCTGAATCAACGCAAAAGGGGATATCGCTTAAGGCTTTTAATCTGCCCTTATTTCCTGAGAAGCCAATAATGGTAAGGCCCATGTCCTTTGCTTCTTCTACAGCTTTTATAACATTGGGAGAATTGCCGGAAGTTGAGATGCCAAGGGCAATATCACCTTTGTTTCCCAGAGCCTGGATTTGTTTGAAAAAGATATCTTCAAAGGAATAATCATTTCCAATACTTGTGATAATGGATGTGTCCGTGGTAAGTGCAATGGCAGGCAGCGGCTTTCTTTCCATCTGGAACCGGTTTACAAATTCAGCGGCAATATGCTGGCAGTCTGCCGCACTGCCGCCATTCCCAAATAAAAGTATTTTTCTGCCATTTTTAAAGGCCAGGGCCATCATGGCAGCACAGGATTCTATTTTTTCAATATGTTCTGTGAAAAATATTTTTTTTGCGGTGATACTGTCTTCAACTGATTGTTGAATAAGGTTTTTCATAATTTTGTTGCTTTCAATCTGTTTAATGATGCTGTTTTAATTTTTTAAAGGAGGAAGGCAGGCATCTTTTATTTTTTTCTGGATGGTTTTCAACCTTTTTTTGAATTGTTTGTTATCAGGTTCAATGGCAACACTTTTTTGTGCAAGGGTAAGGGCAATGCTCAGGTTTCTTCCCTGAAGTTCAAGGGCTTTTGCATAGCCGGACAAAGATGCAGCATCAGATGGATTAAGCTTGATGGCAGTATTAAATTCCCGGCCAGCTTTTTCAGGCAGGTTTTGCTCCAGATAAATTTCACCCTTCATACGGAAAGTCAGTCCTGATCTCGGGTTTATCCGGCTTGCCTTTTCAAGGTGGGGTATGGCCTGGTCATGGTGCTTTTTTTTAATCAGCAAATGCCCGAGAAGAAGCTCGACTTCAAAAATAGACAACTCGCTGCCATGGGCTTTTTGTAAATAGAGGATGGCATTGTCTAAATCCCCTTCAATTTGATAAAGAAGTCCAATATTGTAAATCACAATGAGTTCATCAGGGTTTATCCTCATGGCTTTTTCAAATTCAAGTTTTGCCATGTCAAGTTTTCCCATGACACCGAAACACACCCCGAGGCTGTTGATCAGATTAATGTTATCAGGTTCTATTTCAAGCCCTTTTTGATATTCTTCCATTGCCGTTTTGCATTTGTCCAGTTGATAAAGCCGATCGCCACTGATATTAAGCGATGTGGCATCAAAAGAAACAAGGCTGTTCGTTCCGAAAAAAGCAGCGTGATCAGCGGCTTTGATGGCATTGGCAATGGTTTGGGGTTTTGAAAATTTATGAAAAGGGAAGGTTGCAACGCCAACAAGAATATCTGCTTTAAGCGTTTTTGATATTTGATTTTTTAAAGACACAATCAGTTGAGAGGCCTTTTTTTCGTTTTTATAGTTCCAGAATGCCAGAACAAACAAATCTTTGGTCAAATTTTCCCAGATTCCATTTTTAGGATCCACAAATGTTTTAAATGCGGTTTCAAAGGAATCTTTTGCTTTTTCAAAGGGTCTGTCCGGTGATGATGAGATTTGAATCGCGGCAATAAGGAATTTTTTTCCTGGGATTTTTGTTTCTGACAGGCGTTTTTCAAATACCTCAAGTTCGTTGTTTTTTTTCCGAAGCAGATCGCTGAAATAGGTTTTTGGCGGCTTGATTTTGAAATTATCAGAATCGGTTTTTAGAAAATGAATTTCTTTTGAAGAGAATTTAAGTGTCATTTTTTTACCAGAATTTTGGCTAAAGTTGATGAAATAACGGTCTCCTGGCCGTCTTGAATCGTTCTTGGATCCAGAATATATTTATTATCTTCTATTCTGCCGATAATAGGTGGTGTTGAAAGGCGCATGCGCATTTCAAGTTTGGATACTGATATGCTTTTGGGTTGAATGGTGATACAAAGCGTTGCAAGGTCCAGTTCCGGAAAAGACCCGCCACCCGGCCGTGAATTCAAACGTGCAAGTTCAATATCTGCAAGAGTGCCTATTGTTTCTTTAATGGTTTTGAATAATACGTCTGCTTTTTTACAAATATCATCAAAGGGAATGGTCAGCATTCTTAATGTTGGTATTTTCTGGATGGCTATTTCCTCATCCCTGTAGAGTTTCAATGTGGATTCAAGAGCTGCAAGAGTCAGCTTATCAATCCGCAGAGCCCGGGTGAGAGGATTTTTTTTAATTAGATCAATGGCGTATTTTTGTCCGACAATGATACCGGCCTGGGGCCCTCCTAAAAGTTTGTCTCCGCTGAAGGTGATAATGTCTGCGCCTGAACGTACAGAATCGCCAATAGTAGGTTCCAAAGGCAGACCATATTTAGAAAAATCAATTAATGTGCCTGATCCAAGATCTTCCATGATCGGTATGTTCTTATCTTTTCCCAGACGTACCAGGTCTTTTAAGGCAACACTGGCCGTAAATCCCTCAATTTTGTAATTGCTGGCATGAACCTTTAAAAAAAGGCCTGTGCTATCAGACACTGCATCTGCGTAATCCCATAAATGGGTCCGGTTTGTGGTACCGACTTCCTTTAAGATGCACCCGCTTTTTATCATCACATCCGGCACTCTGAATGATCCGCCGATTTCCACAAGCTCTCCCCTGGATACAACTACCTGTTTATCTTTGGCAATAGTGTTTAAAGCCAATAATACAGCTCCGGCATTGTTATTTACAATGATGGCGCTTTGAGCACCGGTCAGTTCACAGATCAGCTCATCCACGGCTTCATACCGAAGCCCTCTTTTCCCAGTCTCAATTTTTAATTCAAGGTTGGAATAGGATTGGGCAATAGCCTTTATGTTATCCAGGGCATCTTCACATAAAAGAGATCGGCCGAGGTTTGTATGTAGAACAACACCGGTTGCATTAATGACAGGGGCAAGTCTGGGACTGATCTTTTCTTTGGCAAGGATGTTTGCTGCAAGCAGGATGGTGTCATGGTCAGTGCTGGTTTCAATATCTGCCAGGATATCCTGTCTTATATGGTCAAGGGCTTTTCTTATTGAATTTGCAATTACGCTTCTGGGAATGCAGGAAAAGCGATCCTCCTTTTTGGCAAGGGCTATAAGAAGATCAACTCCTGGCAGGTTTTTAAGGCTGTTATGCTTGTCAAAAGGGGTCATTTTTACCTTTTTGTTAAAAAATAGTATTAAATACCATTAATTATCGAAAACTTTCAACCCTTATCTTAAGATTTTTTTATCTTAAGATTCCTTGTACAGAGCCAATACCCCGGATCTTGCAAGTTTTTTAATGCCAAAGGGTTCAAGCAGTTCAAGCAGTTCATCAATGGTATCTTCGTTGCCCGTTACTTCGAAAATATAATATTCAGGACCTGTATCCATAATCCGGCCATCAAATGTTTTGATAATCTGTTCCAATTTTTCTTTGTTTTCAGCCGTCGCTTTAACGAAAATAAGGGCCATCTCACGTTTTACAGCTTTTTCTCCTGTCATGTCCCTCAGTTTTATGACATTCACCAGGCGCTCAATCTGTTTTTTGCATTGTTCAAGCTGGAAAGGATTTGTTTTTGTTGTAATGGTGATCCTGGACATTTTTGGATTTGCTGTGGGTGCCCCGCAAATGGTTTCAATATTATAACCCCGCCCGGCAAAAAGTCCTGTAATTCTGGCTGTTACACCGGGTTCATTTTCTACCAGCATGGTAAGTATGTGTTTATCCTGGTTCATAATGCTCTATAACATTCCTTATAAGTCTATTTGCGCCCTGAGAATTTTCAATAATGTCTGTTTATATCATACTTTGAATCAGTATCAATGATTGCTGGATTTGTAAAGTTAAGAATAAATTGGCCGGCAATTGCCTTAATAAGGCTTGATCGATAATTGTTGTAAATTTGCAAGGTTATTGACTAAATTCTCTAACCTGATTATAGAATAGGCAGGTAATTTTCTTACTTTTTAATTTAAGGGATTTTTGTATGAAAAAAAAATTAAGTTATGAGGCAATGGAAATCAGAGTAAAAGAGTTAGAGCAGAAAATTTCCGATTGCAGGAATGAACAAAAGATATTCCAGGACAGTTCATCCCAGGTTCACAAATATCTTTCCATTGCCGGGGTTATTTTTGTCGCCCTTGACAAAGAAGGAAAGATTACTTTCATTAATGAATATGGTTTGGGAACCCTTGGTTATCAAAAAGAAGAACTTATTGGTAAAAACTGGTTTAAAACCTGTCTGCCAAAACAATGCCGGACAGATGTCTTAATAGTTTACCATAAATTGATGGCAGGTGAAATAAAACCGGTTGAATATTATAATAATCCTGTTTTAGGAAAAGATGGCAGGGAAAGAATCATTGCCTGGCACAATGCTATCTTGAAAGATTCAAATGGGGATATTGTCGGCTCCTTAAGTTCAGGCAACGATATCACCAATCGAAAAAAAGAAGAAATGGCCCGCCAAAAAGAAAAAGAAACCCTTTCAATAATTCTTGAAAGCACACCCCATGGAATTACATTGATTGATAATCATGGTAAATATCTTTATGTAAATTCTTATTTTACAGAGATTACAGGATATGAGCTTAAAGATATTCCTACCAAAGAAGACTGGTTCAAGAAAGCCTATCCAGATAAAAAGTACAGAAAAAAGGTCTTTGAAGCATGGAGCGATGACAGCGATCATTTATATGGTGGAAAGCATCGAGAATTCAAGATTATATGTAAAGATGGTCAGTCAAAAGATATAGAATTCAGGTCTACTTTTTTAAAGGATCAAACAATCTCTGTGCTTACAGATGTTACAGAACGCAGAAAAATCGAGGAATCACTGAAAGAAAGCAAAGAAAGGCTTCGAACTGTGATGGAAACCATTGTGGACCCGGTGGTTGTTTATGATGGTCAGGGCAAAGTAACATACTTGAATCCTGCCTTTACCCGTGTGTTTGGCTGGAGTTCGGACGAGCTTATTGGCAATAGGATCGATTTTGTTCCGGAGAAAGAAATATTGGCAACACAAAAAGCTGTTACCAGGGTTTTTAAAGGAGAGAGTAT
>JAOZRF010000548.1 GCA_029940245.1 Desulfobacula sp. | reverse complement strand
AAATTATTATCAAAGAAAAACTACATGACAATATCCTTTTTTTCAAGTTATCAGGAGAAAAATTTTGCGATTAAATATCATTAGTAAACCTGAATAAGTGAAGGGGAATAGAATATGCTGGTGTCGTATCTCAAAATAAAGAATTGGCGAAATTTTTTATTGATAGATATACCTCTTCGTCAAAGGCAATTTGTTGTAGGTCCTAATGCGGCTGGCAAATCAAACCTTTTAGATGTTTTCCGCTTTTTAAGAGATATCGCAAAGTCTGAAGGAGGTGGTTTACAAAAGGCAATAAAAAATCGTGGTGGGCTATCCAAATTACGCTGCCTGGCCGCTCGGCGAGATCTTGAAATTATTATTGAGATTAATCTTTCTGAGGCACCTGATGAAGAGCCTGTATGGCGGTATGCCATTGGAATCAAGCAAGAGACGAGAGGTTACAGACAACCGGTTCTTTCATTTGAAAAGGTCTGGCATAATAAAAAACAACTAATAGACAGGCCAAACGAGGACGATAAAAACGATCCAGAGCGGTTAAAACAAACTTTTCTGGAGCAGGTAAACACAAATGCTGATTTTAGAGAAATTGCTCGATATCTTGAATCAATAAGTTATATCCATCTTGTGCCTCAATTACTTCGCTATGCTGAAGTTATTCAGGGTGGTCTCATAGAGGATGACCCTTTTGGGCAGGGTTTTCTTGTTAAAATTGCTAAATCAACGCCTAACATTCGAAAAATCCGGCTTGCAAAAATTGAAGAAGCGCTAAAAATAGCAGTCCCTCAATTTCAACAGCTTCGTTTTGAAAGAGATAAGGATACAGGGCAACCACATCTTGCAGCCCTGTATGCCCACTGGCGCCCTAAAGCTGGCTGGCAACGAGAAGATCAATTCTCAGATGGAACATTACGATTGATCGGATTATTATGGGCTTTATTGGATAGTGACTCTTTATTGTTATTAGAAGAACCAGAACTATCTTTAAGTAATGAAATTGTTTCACAGATGTCCCCTTTAATCTACCGCATGCAGCGTCTGCGCAAACGTCAAGTTTTTATTAGCACTCATAGTGAGTCGTTATTAAGAGATAAGGGAATTGACGGACGAGAAATTATTTTACTCACCCCAAGCAGTGAAGGCATAACCGCTGACATAGCAGCTAATGTTGCAGATATTAGACCATTATTGGACGCAGGATTGTCTGTTGGGGAGGTTGTGTTACCACGAAACAGACCGAAAAATATCAAGCAACTGGGATTATTTGAATGAACAATATTTATATAACTCTTGCTGTGGAAGATTATTTGAGTGAAGTCGTTGCTACAAAATTGCTTGAACAAACTAATCAAAATTTATAAGAAAGTCTCCGCAAATCTGGGGAGGCTTTCATGCTTCGTTGTGGGCAGAACGGGGTCAGAATAAGGTCTGCCCGTGGCAGTTATATAGTCAGTAGCTGTCTTTGTAATAATGGGCAAGGATACCTGAAATCAAAGATAAACAGTTTCAATCAAGCTGCCAAGTTTACCCCTTTCTTTGTGTTAACAGATCAAGACAGAGGATGCCCACCAACAATTATTTCATCTTGGTTAAAAGAAGAAGCAAGTAAATATTTCATATTCCGAATTGCTGTAATGGAGATAGAATCCTGGGTTATGG
>JAOZRF010000547.1 GCA_029940245.1 Desulfobacula sp. | reverse complement strand
CTTGCATTATTGCATTTTTGATATGGAGTTATTGATAAAAACACAATAAAACAAGCCTGACCCCGTCTGCAAGAATTTAAGACCGAAAGTTGAGTCAAACATAATAGGAATTCCATGAAATTTGATACATACCATATATCGTCAAGTATAAAGAGAAATTTATCCGCTCTTGGATTTAAACGGCCCACTGATATCCAGTTTAAGGCTATTCCTTCAATTATGAAGGGAGAGGATGTGCTGGCCATAGCTCAGACAGGCACAGGGAAAACAGCTGCCTTTGCCATTCCTGTAATTGATAAGATTCACAGGACAAAAAAATCCAAGCAGTCCTGGGGGATTAAGTGTATTGTCATGGTACCCACAAGGGAACTTGCAGCCCAGATTGGCAAGGTATTTGATCAACTTTCAAAACACACCAAAGTAAAGGCATTTGCAGTTTTCGGGGGAATTGAGCAGGATCCTCAAATAAAAAAGCTTGGTGATGGAATTGATGTGCTTGTGGCAACCCCCGGGCGAATGTTTGATCTCATCAGCCAGGGAGCTATAAACCTGAAACAGGTGGACACCCTTGTCCTTGATGAGGCTGATCAGATGCTGGATCATGGATTTATCAAGGATATTACGGCTGTTAAGAAAAAATTGTTTCAAAAGCATCAGACCCTGTTTTTTTCTGCAACCATTAATAAAGAGATCAAAAAGCTTGCTTTTTCCCAGGTAAAATCTTCTGCTATCAGGATTCAAATTTCTCCGGAAGATCCGGTTTCCAAAAATGTATCCCATTTTGTAATATTTGTTGAAATGGATGACAAACGGTTTTTTCTACGAAGATTCATTAGTGACAATCCTGAGGCAAGGATTATTGTTTTTGTCAGAACCAGGGTCCGGGCGGAAAGGGTGGCAAAAGCCCTTGAAAGAGTAAATATCACAGCGGCAACCATTCATGGGGAAAAAGATCAAAAAGACAGGACAGATGTGATGAATCGATTTAAATCAGGTGAAATGAATATTTTGATTGCCACGGATGTAAGTGCCAGGGGCATTGATATTGCTGATGTTCATTATGTCATTAATTATGATCTTCCTGAAAAGAGTGAAAATTATGTTCACAGGGTGGGAAGAACAGGCAGGGGAACTAAAAAAGGCATTGCCATATCCTTTTGCAGCACAGAAGAAAAAAATCGTCTTGAAGATATTCAGCTATTTTTAAACAAAAAAATTGAAACCATCCCCATCGCTAAAAAGGAGTATGCTTTTACCATTTCATTATCCAGTGAAGAAGAAAGCATTCAGGATTTAATCAACAAGCAGGAAGAATGGGAAAAAAAGAAAAAAAATCGAAAAAAGAAAAAATAATACACTGAAAGCATTTGCTTAGCCCGAATATTTCATGACTTAAGAACGGGCAATTTTTTTTAATGCATCGCCGGACAGCCTGTATCGAATCCATTTGTCCTGTGGCTCAGCTCCCAACGAATTATAAAATCCTATGGCATGCACATTCCAGTCCAATACAGACCACTCTAATCTGCCGCAATCTTTTTCAAGAGCTATACAGGAAAGGTGTTTTATGATTTGTTTTCCAGCACCAATATTTCTGTATCCTGCAAGAATATAAAGATCTTCTATATAGAGCCCGTTTTTTCCCTGCCATGTGGAA
>JAOZRF010000183.1 GCA_029940245.1 Desulfobacula sp. | reverse complement strand
AACAGTTGGAGAACCCGGATGCTCGAATAGCCTTAGAGGAAAAATCGCACCTTCCATTATTAAGTGAATATGCTGATGGGCTTGTAGGTCTACAAACAGGTGACGATCCAATGTTTTTATCTGTTTTTTGGGAATATAAAGAAATCAACAAAAATATATGGGAATATTTACAAGCAACTCCAGATATTTTTAAAGAGCATGCAGGGCAATCTTGGTTGGTTAGATGGGAAAAAGGCAAAGGGCTTTTATTATCACTCTCAACGGCACGTCCAACTCAAGGTTTGAAAGCTCTTGGGAAGTCTGGCATAGCCATTCATAGGATGGGACAACTATTTCCTTACTATTATTCTAAAGAACGTTTTCACCAAAATGTTGCAACAATTATTCCACACAATTCAATACATCTTCTGGCCATTTGGTGTTTTTGCTCTTCACCAAAATATAATGAACTTGTACGCCAAATTGATCAAAAATTGAATGTTACAAACGCCACTCTGGTAAAAGTGCCTTTTGATCTTGAACATTGGACCAAAATTGCTGATGAAAAATACCCAAATGGTCTTCCCAAACCCTATTCAAATGATCCAACCCAATGGATTTTCCATGGTCATCCCTGTGGCTCAGTAATATGGGATGAAGAAAAAAAATGGACGGTCAGCGCCTCATCACGAATCGATGAAACAGTTTTACAAGTTGCAGTAGCCAGATTACTCGGCTACCACTGGCCAGCCGAATCAGACCCTGAAATGGAACTCTCAGAAGAAGCCAGAGAGTGGGTGACCAAATGTGATGAACTGCAAAAATTTATAGATGAGGACGGCATTGTCTGTATTCCGGCAGTGCGTGGGGAGCTTAAATCAGACGATCGTCTGGAAAATCTTCTATCTGCAGCCTTTAAAGATGAGTGGTCAAACAGCAAAAAAGCACAGTTGCTGGCAAGTGCAGGTCATGCAGGGAAAACCATGGAAACCTGGTTACGGGATAAATTTTTTATTCAGCATTGTAAATTATTTAAGCATAGGCCTTTTATCTGGCAGATATGGGATGGTTTGAATGATGGTTTTTCTGCCCTTGTAAATTATCACAAGTTAGATGCCAAGCTTCTTGAAACCCTGATTTACCTCTATCTTGGTGATTGGATCTCCTTTCAGAAACACAATATTGATAATGGAGTGGATGGAGCGCGAGAAAAATTAATGGCTGCTGAACAATTAAAGAAAAAACTGGAACTGATCCTTGAAGGAGAAGCCCCCTATGATATTTTTGTACGATGGAAACCCATTGAAAAGCAGCCCATCGGATGGAACCCGGATCTGAATGACGGGGTTCGATTAAATATTAGGCCGTTTATGAGTGTAACCGATGTTGGGAAAAAAGGAGCCGGTGTATTGCGGGATAAACCCAATATAAAATGGGGGAAAGATCGAGGTAAAGATGTAGAATCCGCCCCATGGTATCATTTATTCAAAGGCGATAGGATTAACGATCATCATCTCAGTCTGGCAGAAAAAAAGATTGCCATGGGCAATAAGGAGACAAGAGAATGTTCAGAGAATTAAAATTAAAAAACTGGAAAAGTTTTGAGGATGCGACCCTTTATATTGATCCCTTGACAATTCTAATAGGAACAAATGCCAGTGGAAAATCTAATTTACTGGATGCCTTGTTGTTTTTAAACCGGGTGTGTTCAGGGGTGGGGATTTTTCAGGCCATAAACGGTGATGTAAACCTGCCGCCATTACGTGGCGGTGCAGAGTGGGTCTGCAGAAAATCCAAAAGCCAGTTTTCACTTGAAATCATCGTGGATGGTGCCAAGTCTTCCCATGAATACCGATACAGTCTGACAGTGCAGGTAAATGGAACCAAAGCCGAGGTGTTCAAGGAAGAGTTGATTTTAATGATACAGGGCCCCCGTAAAAAACAACCTTCGGAAAAAGCACTTTTTACGACCAAACAGGAAGACGCGACTACACCTGGTATCCCAACATATTTTTTAACCGGAACTCAGGGACGCGGGAAGCGAATAGACTTAAATAGATCCTATACCATCCTTTCCCAGGCGGAAACGCTAAATTTACGCAAAGAAATAATAGATGGCGCTAAACTTGTATTATCCCAATTGAAAAATATTTTTGTTTTTGATCCCATACCAAGCCATATGAGAGACTATTCTGTTTTTTCAGAAGAGCTTCAGGCAGATGGCGCCAATATCTCTGGGGTTCTGGCTGGAATTGAAGACCGGCAAAAAAAGAAGACAGAAACCATACTGACTGACTGGCTGAAAAAATTACCGGAAAAAGATATCAATCGGGTCTGGACCGAACCGGTTGGAAAATTCAAGACAGATGCCATGTTATATTGCAAAGAAGGATGGGAAGGTGCGACATCCCATGAAATAGATGCCCGTGGAATGTCTGACGGAACCTTACGGTATCTGGCCATTGCAACGGCCTTGTTGACACGGAAGACCGGCAGTCTGCTCGTCATTGAAGAGGTCGATAACGGTCTGCATCCTTCCCGCACACATTTTTTGATCGATATGCTCAAAACCCTGGGAAAGGAGCGGTCCATTGATGTGATTGTAACCACCCACAATCCAGCCATGCTGGATGCCGCTGGGACACGGATGGTTCCTTTCATAACTGTTGTTCATAGAGATGATCAGACCGGTGTCAGCCAGTTGACTCTGTTAGAGGATATTCAGCAATTACCAAAATTGATAGCCGGTGGAAGTTTGGGACGTCTGGCTACTGAGGGGCGCATCAGTGCTGCTCTAAAACAAGGGGAGGATAGATGAAAAAAGTATTGATCATCGATACCAGTGTCCTTTGTGTATGGCTTGAAGTCCCCGGCATGAATAATTGCGGTCCTGATGATGATAAATGGAGTAAACAACGAGTCGATGTGAAAATTGAAAAAGAAGTTGGGGATGGAACCACTTTGGTTCTTCCTTTGGCGACTATCATCGAAACCGGCAACCATATCGCACAGGCAGCCCACAGCCGAAGAGAAAGGGCCAGCGCTTTGGCAGGCGTGATACATAAAAGTGTAGATGAGAAAACCCCCTGGGCCGCATTTCGTGATCAATCAGCCCTCTGGGAGCCGAAAAAACTTAAAAATCTGGCAGACAGGTGGCCGGAATTAGCGGATCAGAAATTCTCTCTTGGAGATGCAACCATAAAAGAGGTTGCTGAGTATTATGCACAAACCCAGGGTTGGCTTGTTGAAATTTTTACCGGGGATCAGGGATTAAAAGCCTATGAGCCGTCCATACCCGCAGAAGTACCACGAAGAAGACAGAAGTGAAAAAAGGATGCTTTAAATGATTGTTTTAGATGCATTGATTAAATCTATCCGTTCTGCAGCTGTTTATAACCCGGATGTGCAGGCTTTTCCTTCGTGTATATTGTGGACGGATCGAGATAGGCAGTGGGAAGCCATCATCCCCAGACTTAAAACTGAAATATCTGAGTTGTTTGTTTTAGGGGAGTATGCCCCTGAAAAGCGCGATGGCCCCGGGATATGGCTCCGATGTGTTTTGGCCGGGACAATTGAAAATTTAAAATTTTCTAAAAAATATTTGCCGGTTTTTTATCTGCCTGGCGTTAGTCGTCAGGACTTGCGTGCCGTAGAAAATTGCAAAGATGAATTAAAGCCTATCGCAGAGTTACAATATCGAGGCGTTATTTGGTCCCAGGTAAATGCTAAAGACTGGACTGTTTTGGCTTTTCTGAAATCAGACCAGGGTGGACTCGGGTTGGATGCAGCAATGGATAAAGAGGCCAAAAATGTCATGCCATTATCTCTTTACCGATTGCTGGACGAAGATGTTGAGCTGCTTAAGGGGAAACGGTTGGATAAGAATTTTTTTAATACCTTGCTAACAGGCGGAGACCCCATACGAGAACTCCTTCAATGGTTGGATAAAGGAGACGTATTCAAAGAAGTTCAAGGTGAAAATGAATGGAAGGCATTTAATTCTGTTTGTGAATTTCAATTGGCTTATAATCCGGAAAATGATGGTGCTTTTGCAGGGTTTGAAAAATTAGCAACGCGTTTGGGAGCTTGGAAGACAGTTTGGGAGAGATATTGTGAGTCTCCTAAAAGATATCCCCATATCCCTGAATATATACGGAACTGCTCTATGCCGGACCCGGATCTGTTCTCTTCTGAAGAAAGCCATGGTGGGTGGCCTCAATGGAATGAAGTGCAGGAAGATAAATTGCGTGATGCCCTGAATGGATTGAACAATTTAACACCTGAGAAAGCCAGAAAAAAAATTTTCGAGCTTGAAAAAACCCACGGGCAACGGAGAAATCTTGTATGGGCCGATTTAGGTTTTTCTTTATTAGCTTCAGCACTTGAGCCTTTGTTCAATCTTGCTCATATTACACAAGAATCTTTAGTGGCCGGAACAATTTCAGATTTAAAAGAAGGATATCTTCAATGGGGCTGGAAAGCAGATCGTTCGGTTATTGAGTCCTTGTCCCAAGTGGATTTCCAAAAGGATTTTAAAGCTGTAAAAACAGCAATTCAAGCTGTATACCTTCCCTGGGTAGAAGATTTCGCCCGATATTTTCAAAAAGTTGTAAGTTCAGAAGGGTATCCGGAAATAAGAACTCAAGCGCCCTTATATCAAACTGGATCAACTGGAGAATGTGTCATTTTTGTTGATGGTTTGAGATTTGACACGGCCAAGAGACTCCAAGAATTGCTATCTGGTTCAAAGGTTTCGATAAAAGAAAAAATTATCTGGGCTGCAATTCCAAGTGTGACAGCTACGGGGAAACCTTTTGTCAGCCCTATTCGTGATTTAATTGGTGGTGATACTGTAAATCCCGATTTTGAACCCGTTGTCATAGAAACAGGACAATCTTTAAAGGGTGGCTATTGGTTCAAGAAGCTGTTGAAAGATTCTGGCTGGCAGGTCCTTGAAAAATTCGAGACCGGCAATTGTAATAAAAACGCCTGGTGTGAATTTGGAGATTTAGACCATCGGGGGCATGATAGGGGCTGGAAATTTGCCGGACAGATAGATTCTATTTTAATTGAAATAAAGGATCGTATTGAAGGACTTATTCAAGCGGGTTGGAAAACTATTCGCATTGTAACGGATCATGGCTGGCTGTTAATGCCGGGAGGCCTTCCGAAATTAGATTTGCCTGCAGCATTAACCGAAAATAAATGGGGAAGATGTGCCGTTATAAAACCCGGGGCTCAGACAGAAGAGTCGCTGTATCCATGGTCTTGGAAACAGGATCATTTGTTAGCACTGGCCAATGGTGTAAGCTGCTATAAAAAAGGATTGGAATATGCCCATGGCGGATTAAGCTTCCAAGAATGCCTGTGTATGGAGCTTGTTATATTATCAGTTGATCAAGATGAACAGACAGGTGGAGCAATTAAAATTACAGATACCACCTGGAAAGGTCTTCGATGTAATGTTGCAGTGGATGGGGATTTTAAGGGACTGACACTTGATATCCGATTAAAGGCAGGGAATGAATCATCAAGTGTGGTCATGAATCCGAAGCCTGTCAAAGACACTGGAATAGGATCTGTTGTAGTAGAGAATGAAGATAATGAAGGAATAGATGCATTCATTGTGGTGTTGACAAAAGACAAAAAACTAAAAGCTCAGAAGAAAACCAAAATTGGTGGAGATATGTGATGGTGGAATTGGATAGTATTGACAGGCTGGCTGCCGAAGCTTTGGATGGATATCTTGTCAGGAAAGATTTGGTCAGAACATTTAGCCGTCAATTTCCCGTACCAACCTATGTCGTGGAATTTCTTCTGGGTCGATATTGTGCCAGCATTGATCCTGAAGAAATTGAAGAAGGACTTGAAATTGTACAAAGACAATTAAAAGCAAGGACAATAAAGGCAGGCGAAGAAGAACTTTTCAAGGCAAGAGCCAGAGAAGAAGGCGAAGTAAAAATTATTGATTTGATCAGTGCTCGTCTGGATGCAAAAACAGACTCTTATGTTGCCACTTTGCCGAGTCTTCGTTTAAATGACGTC
>JAOZRF010000182.1 GCA_029940245.1 Desulfobacula sp. | reverse complement strand
TGTTTCTGATATAGTTTGAGAATTTCGCCGTGTCCCTTTTCCTCATACTGCTTAAGATCGTTTTCCACATCCTGCAATTTTGCACGAATCTGCTGTTCACTCGAAAGCTGACGCAAAAGTTCTCTGTGTTGTTCCCGAAGTTGCAGAAACTGACTTTTTACACCCTCCCAGCGGCTTTTCCATTCTGCACGATCAACTTCAGGCGAGCGATCCACAACCTCCAGAAGCCCTCTTGAATTGGATGAAAGTTCATTGATTTGCTTCTGGCTGTATATGCTTATCGGGAATCGTTCCTTCAGGTCACCCGCCTCAACTTCCTTCCAGGTTTTATTCTCTTCCGCCTCAAGTATGGACCCCTGCCCGTCAAACCGCCAACGCAGTCGAAATTTTTTACCTCGTCGATGTATTTCCAACAAAATCTCGGTGTCACTGAGCATCACGCCCTTATTCTGCGAAAGCGTCATGAATCTGTCCAATTCTTCTTTAACCCTTGGTGCTTCAAAAGCCAGCTCCTGGTCGCGACGCGAAACAATCCGGATTGATTCCAAAAGCGTGGATTTACCGGTTCCTCTCCCCCCGACAAGGCAATTAAAATGTGGGTGCAAGCTGATTGTAAACGGTTTACCCGGAACGCGTCCGCAATGGCGCATAGACTTAATAGTCAGGGTTGACAAAAAAATATCCGGTAGCTGATTCGGGTTTTCATCCTGGTTCTTTACGCAGAACTCATGATCCAGCAGTGCCAACCGCAACCCATCAATTGAAGGGCGGCTCATCTTCAGCCAACTGAAATACCTGCCGATTTCTCCTGGTGTGTGGGCATCTGAACCAGCCAGTTTTGCAAGTTGATCCACCCTTTTTTTAAAATAAGGCCCCGCCTGATCGAACCGATGAAGTTCACAAAATTCAGCAGCAAATATAAATTCTAAGCTCTTTTCAAGTTCAGGTGTTAATGAGGTAATGCCTTCAAGCAGCCCTTTTGATCCGTCAATGTGCGCAGGGATAGCAATACCGCCTGCTTCAATGATTTTTTTTACAGTGGCAACGAAACCAGTACTTGTAGACGTCTTTGTATCGTCACCGAATCCAGTGGTGATGCCGCATAATCCTAATACTCCGGTAACCGTTTGACCGTCGCAGGATGGATCGAAAACTGCAAGCAGATGAACACGGCTGCTGCTGTCGGCAATAGTAATTTCAACTCCGGGAAAGATTATCAAATCGCGATACCACCCGGGTTTTACATCTTGATCTCGAATTTTTTTATTTTTGGCCTTTAATTTATCAATCCAGCCGCCGGCATTGTGGTCTGCCACCACTACACAGTCAAGCCCGGATTCCATGGTTTTCCTTAACCATTCTTCCGGATGGATTTTTTTTAAAGATTCATCACCATGGCCATAATCATCAGACGCGGGTGTGTGCGTATGAAAATCAACCTTTTGCCATTTGCTTCCAGGATATGTCCATTTATTATCCCTCATGTCAATTATCCTCTTATCTCTCTTTTATGAAATTCTGGCGACATAGTAGCCAATAACAACCTCCTGCATCGAGCCTTCTTCAAACTTGTTCGAGTGTGAAGAAAAACCGAATATAATACCACAGGCCGGCCATCTGTTCTACAGTTCAATAAGGATCGGACGAATACGCCTGGTCAGAGAATCATCGATTTCATCATCCAGAAGTTTTTCGATCATTGTTTCCAGACCGCACACTACAATGGTTTTCCCTTCCAGGGCCTGCCCCGCCATTTCGTACCCATTCGTCCACCTCATCTTTTTTAAATTTCCAAAGACGACCAATCTTGCTGGCAGGCATGCCTTTTTCACTTATCCATTTATAGATTGCATCCCGCTTCACACCTATATAGCCCCCAATTTCATCTACAGATAACCATCTGTCTTCCATTTTTACTCCATCATTTTGTAAACCGCCACGTGGCTTGTCAATCATCCTTACCAGGTCATATTTGAATAGGCAAAATCCGATTATATCAGGTTAAACCATGTTAAAGATACAGAGATAAAACAGGGAAAACAAGTTTTATTCCCGAGTTTAACCCAATTTTGTGCCTCATATCTTACCAATGGCGGTTCGAACTATTGAAGGGATGTCGGTTAATAAAATCAGATCATTAAACAAAAAAAATTGCCATTTCAGTGGCTTAGGGTCCAATTCATCCACATTTGATTTTTTTTAATCCTTGAAGAATTTTTTCAAGTGTGATGCACAGATCGGTCAGCCGTACTCCCGTTGCATGGCAGATGGCATTGGAAATCGCAGAAGCAATGTTGACCATGCTGCCTTCACCGATTCCCTTGGCTCCGAATGGACCTGTGGGTTCATTGGATTCCACAATAATGGGTTCAATTTTTGGAATATCACAGGATCTTAAGAGGCGGTAATCCGTAAAATTTGGGTTTAAAATATGTCCGTCTTCAAGCTGTAACCCCTCTGTCAGTGCATACCCGATTCCCATGATGCCTCCCCCGACAATCTGGCCTTTCACCATTTCAGGATTGATTGCCTTACCAACATCATAGGCACTTGTCAGCTTTATAACCTTAACTTCCCCGGTCTGAGTATTGACTTCCACCTCGGCAAAAACAGCACCATAATATCCCGGCATGGCAGGAGCAATACCGCTTGCCGAGCCGATAATCTGTTCGCAGACACCCATGTCCCGGATCTGGATTTTCTGCATCAGGTCTTTGATGGAAATATAATTTTCAGGATTTGTTTTTTCAAATATCCGTCCGTTTTTGATCATGAGTTGATCAGGGGTTACCATAAGCCTTTTCCCGGCATGGGCCAGCATTTTTTTTCGGGCATCCATGGCCGCATCCCTGACAGACAATCCCCCGCAATAGGCCTGCCGACTGCCATGGGTTCCGCAATCCAGCGGGGTGATATCCGTATCAGTTTCCGAAACCAAAATGTCTTTAAATTCAATCCCTAAAATTTCAGCGGCAATCTGGGCCAATACCGTCCGGTTGCCCTGTCCCTCGTCTGCTGCTGCCGTATGCAGGTTGGCGGTTCCGTCGGAATTGATCATGATGGTAGCGGAAGCCGGATCGGGCAATGCCCTGGCAGCACCCGTGCCGTGCAGCATAATGGAAAGGCCGATACCCTTTTTAATTGAGTCATTCCCGGGCAGTTTTGATCTTTTTTCTTCCCAGCCACAGGATCGGGCACCTTTTGTAAGGCATTCCTCCAGACCATTACTCAAAATTCGTTGATTGAGAACAGGATCCATTTCTCCCTCTTCCCGGTAATTTTTAAGCTTGAGTGCCATGGGATCCATGCCTATTTCCCGGGCAATGATATCCATCTGTGATTCCTGGGCAAAATTCATCTGGGGGTTTCCATATCCCCGAAACGCTCCGCACATCGATTTATTGGTATAAACAACAATACCTGAAAAAGAATAATTCGGGATCTTATACAAACCGATACCAGTGGACATGCAGTCCGCGATGACACCAATGTAATGCGTACCATATCCGCCCGTATCTGATAAAATTTCAACTTCATTTGCTGTAATGATACCCTCTTTTGTGGCACCTGTTTTCATCCGTATGGTCATGGGGTGCCGGGTTTCTGTAGCAGAAAAATCTTCTTCCCGGGTAAAGGACATTTTAACCGGTCTCAGGGTTTCCCTTGACAGGTAGCTTGTCATCACTTCAAGCCCGTGGATGACACCACATCTTCCGCCAAAGGCACCTCCGGTAAAGGGTTTAATTACCCTGACCCTGTTAAGAGACAAGTCCAGAGCTTTGGCAAGGTAATGCCGGCTCCAGTGGGGTAGCTGGGTCGAAGAATAAACCGTGAGTCTGCCATTGGATTGGAAGCTTGCCACACAGGTGCCGATGGGTTCCATGCCGGCATGTTTCTGCTTAGAGGTATGATAGGTATTTTCTACAATGATATCCGCAGCCTTAAACCCTTCCTGGATATTTCCAAATTCTTTGTTTACCTTAAAAGCAATATTCCCCTTTTTGTGTATGCTTACCTCTGTCTCCTTTAATGCAATATTAGGATCATGAATTGCTTTTAAGGGTTCATATTCAACCGAGACAAGGGAGAGTGCTTTTTTAAGCGTATCAACACTCGTGGCGGCAATTGCTAAAACCGGGTCGCCGATAAACCGGACAATGTTGTCATACAGAAACATCTGTTCTTTCTTTTTTTCGGTTCTCAGAAAGAACCAGTATTGGACCACCTTTGGGACATCGAAAAGTGTTGCCACAGCTTTAACACCGGGTAATTTTTGCGCAGCAGAGGTGTCGATCCGGCTGACCCTTGCATGGGCGTGGGGACTGCGAAGTAACCCTGCATAGAGCATGTTTTCAAATTTCAGATCCGTGGCATATCTGGCTGTCCCTGTGACCTTATCGATACCATCAATTCTTTGAAAAGATTTTCCCACAACCGTATAAGAATCAGTCATTGGTTTTCCTCCGCATTTCCCGGGCAGCTTTAAGAACAGCTTTTACCGGTTGTTCATATCCTGTACACCGGCAAAGGTTATTGGCAAGACAGGTTTTTACCGTTTTTTCGTCAGGGTCTGGATCTTGTTTAATCAGGGCATGGCCGGCCATGATCATTCCCGGGGTGCAGTACCCGCATTGAACGGCTGATTCACTGAGGAAGGCCGTTTGTAAAGGATGCAGGTCAAGACCGTTTTGAAGACCCTCAATGGTCTGGATTTCGGCACCATCCGCCTGTACCGAAAGCATCAGGCATGACAGAACGGCTTTCCCGTTCAGGTTGATTGTACAGGCACCGCACTCTCCTTCTCCACACCCTTCTTTGGTGCCGGTAAGCCCCATCTGATCCCTTAAGGTGTCTATCAATCTATCCTGAAGGGTTACTGTCAGATCGTGCCATTCTCCATTGATGTTCACCCGTATATCCGTTTTTTTCATTTCCGGCTCCTCTGCCAGGTTTTTATTAAAGAATTTTCCACCATAACGGCAACCATTTCTTTTCTATAGGACGCTGTAGCTCGGTTATCATCTATAGGTGCAGATTCATCTGCCGATATCCCGGCTGCCTGTTGGATCAATTTTTTATTCAGTGTCTGCCCGGAAAGTATAGCCGCAGCTTTTTTTGCCAGGAATGAAGTCGGACCCACGGCGCCTAATGCAATCCTGGCAGACAGACAATTATCTTTTTCAAGAGAAAGCTGTGTTGCAACATTAACAACAGCCATATCAACAGCAGTTTGATGGTGCCTGAGTTTGAGAAAAGAAGCGCTTGATGTTTCCTGTTGTATTGGAATGACAATTTCCTGTAAAATCTCGTTTGCCTCAAGTGCCGTGCAATTGGGGCCTTTAAAAAAAGAGTCCAATTGCATCATGCGTTGTCCTTCCGGCCCAGCCAAAGTAACAGAGGCGGAAAGTGCCAGCAATGGCAATGGCAGATCTGCACATGGGGATGCATTACACAGGTTGCCGCCGATGGTGGCCCGATTTCTGATGGTATGCGTAGAATGCACATTTGCAGCTTCTGCCAGAACGGTATATGGATTTGAACGAAAAACAGGGGAAATTGTCAAGCAATTGATATCCGTAGCCGCACCTATACAGATTTTGTCTGGATTTTTTCTTATATAATTTAATCCCAGGCCGCAGATGTCTATCAGATGGGTAAGGGTGTTGAATTTTGCGCCAATCTGCCGCCTGGGCAGGATATCCGTTCCACCTGCAATCACCTGTGCCGTATTTCCTGATTTTGACAGCAGGTCGATTGCCTGTCCAATATCTTCGGGTTTATGATAGCTCTCTAAATTATACTGGAGGGGCATTGTTTGTCTCCATTTGAATGTGAACCACTTGTCAGTGGAGATGGCTTTCAATCTTTAATGTTAAACCTGTCAGCAGGCATTTTAATGGGAGGCCCTGCCAGCTTGTATCTGACTGGGCTGCTTTAAGCATATTGCGCCACCCGAAACACCCCCGGCATTGCTGGTAAGACTTCAGACAAAACGGTGGACGGCCTTTTTGAAGAACCTGAGTGCGAAT
>JAOZRF010000181.1:3996-6029 GCA_029940245.1 Desulfobacula sp. | reverse complement strand
CCAGGCTCAGGGCATGGTCAAAAGCAAGCTGGGAATCCGGGGAAAAATCACATCCCACAAGGATTTTCTTTAATTTTATATTTTTCTCAATGATTGAAACAGAATATTTTTTTCGTGAAAAAAGAACCAGAAGCGGGCATTGGAGAATTTTTACCAGTCTATCCGTTACAGAACCGACCAAAAATCGTTTTATGCCTGATCCGCCATGGGTTGCCGCAATGACCAGATCAATATCATTTTCATTGACAATTCGATTGATTTCATCTGCCGCGTGCCCGGATGAGACAATGATTTCACATTCAATATCAAGCTCTTCCGCCATTTTTTTAAGCTGGTCCTTTGCCGATTGAACTCGACCCGCCTCAATATCTGTGTAGTCAATATAGGAATGCCCAAGACTTGAAATCATGAGCGTTCCGGAAAGGATATGGCATAAGCAAAGGGTTGAACCAAATTCTGATGCCATTGATTTGCCATAGGCAAGGACAATATTGGAAAAATCTGAAAAATCTATTGCACATAATATTTTTTTGGTTTCTATCCTCATCATTTTTCTCCTCTGTTGTGGTTAATAAAAATTTGGTCTAGTTTATTAACAAGAAACAAAAAATATAATAAAGGCGAAAGCACAAGATTGCAAGTGGCTATAAAAAAGAGGACAGTATGAGGTTCCAGAACAGAAAGTATAGGTTCAAATTACCCCATGCCCCGGTGTTTTGTCAAGATGATTTACAGACAGATGATTTACAGACAGGGGAAAATATTGTCATGTTTGTCATGATGATTGTTTATTGCTTTATTTATAAAATAAAACGAAATATTCGGGCTAATACACTGGGAAATGGGAAGCAAGATAAACAGGATAGTTATGTACCTTATTAGCAAGGTCAATGTTTAAATTTTTTGCGCTCATGATTGTTCTGAATTCAGGATGATACTTTTCAGCAAATACTTTAAGGCTTTTTGCCTGGGTTACCCAGCCTGATTTAATTTCCACAGGGAGAATTCTTCCTTTAGATTCAATAATAAATTCAATTTCGCTTTTATTTTCCTGCCATGAAAAAAGTGGCCCCAAACCTTTACAGATCAATTCCTGTGCAACAAAATTTTCTGCAATATACCCTTTGTATGTTCCAAAACGATATTCAAGGATTGTTTTTGCAGGAAGATCAGCCATGGCATTCAAAAGCCCTATGTCAAACATGAATAGTTTAAATCTGTTCTCTTTTATGAAGGCTGCAAATGGCAGTTCCGCCCTCATGGCAATGTGAACCTTATAAACAAGTCCAGTTGCCACAAGCCAGTCCATGGCACCTGCAAGCCTTGAATAACCGCTTACTCCCGGAACAACACCCCTGAATTTGAATTTTGATGCTGAACCATCCTGTTCCCTTGCGAGTTGGGAAGGAATGTTTGTTAATATTCGTTCAATGTGCATGGAATTTATTTTGCCCGAATGCTTTGCAATATCTGCAAGAAAGGTTTGGATGAGATCTTTTTGTTTTTTTCTGACTTCTTGAAGTGTGATATAAAGGTCTTTTTCTGTCGATCTGAATGTATTGATAACTTCGGGCATCCCGCCAACAATGAGATAGATTTTAAAAAGATCCCATAACTTTATATGGATAATATCGGGAAGCGGTAAAGTGTAATCCATTGCAGCAAGATAATTCAATATTTTTTCTTCATGGCAGGCTTTGAGAAATTCCTTGAAACACATGGGAAACATCTCCAGATATTCCACTTTTCCAACGGGAAAAGAGGATGGCGCTAATCGGATGCCCAGTAAAGATCCGGCAGAACATATTGCAAATCCCGGCATTGACTCGTTGAAATATTTCAGACTGGTCAGAGCTTTGGGGCAGTGCTGGATTTCGTCCATGATGAGAATGTCATGGTCAAAATCTATTGATGAATCAAGATAGAATGATATTTCCTGAATAATCCTGGTCGGCTTAAGGTCTTGTTCAAAGATTCTGTTTAATAATTCGTCCTCTTCAAAATTCAGGTAATGGACTTTTTTAAAATATTGT
>JAOZRF010000181.1:0-3986 GCA_029940245.1 Desulfobacula sp. | reverse complement strand
ATATACGTCTTACCTACCTGGCGGGCACCCTTTAAAATTAGTGGTTTCCTGTCTTTTTTTTCTTTCCAGTCAATTAATTGCGCATATATTTGTCTTTCCATCAGCAACTCCTTCACCTTTTTGTTATTTTTAACTACCACTTTTTTGATATGTTTGCAATTTTTAAGCACCACTTTTTTAATATTTTATTATTTTAAGTCACCACTTTTTTAAAAGACAGGTCAAAAATTTTGACCAGAATCAAGTTGATCGTGATGGTGAACTGGTGTATACCTAATGGGTGTTTTAATTTGATGATAATATTTTTAATGTCTGGAAGGGAAGTTTAAGGTATGAGCACAAAAGTGGATACTGCAAAAACTCGGGTGGGTGTTGTGGGTGGCGGAGCCTGGGGCACTGCCCTTGCCAAATTACTTGCAGACAAAGGGTTTTTTTTAGACCTATGGGTGTTTGAGCCTGAAGTAAAAGAACAGATTGAAAAAGACAGGGAAAATAAAATTTTTCTTCCGGATGTGATTTTGCCACAACATATTATTCCCTTTAATGATATTGAAATCGTTGTAAGAAAAAAAGATCTTATCCTTGTTGTGGTCCCGTCCCACTGCATGAGAGATATTGCAGCACAGATGAAAAATTTTATCAGTCCTGAGACAATCATTGTAACCGCATCCAAGGGGATTGAAAATAAAACCCACATGATCATGACCCAGATCCTCGCAGAAAAAATTGATTTTCTCCCCAAAGAAAATTTTGCAGTTCTCTCAGGTCCAAGCTTTGCCAGGGAAGTTGCCAATAAAGTGCCCACAGTTGTTGCTACAGCATCAACCAGTCGAGCCGTGTCTGAATATGTTCAGAATATATTTTCCTGCCCCACGTTCAGGGTGTATATCAATGATGATCCCATAGGTACCCAGATCGGTGGTGCCATGAAAAATGTGGTGGCCATAGCTGCCGGTATTTGTGATGGGATGAAAATGGGTCTTAATTCAAGGGCAGCCCTGATTACCCGGGGGCTTACCGAGATGAACCGGATGGGAACAAGGCTGGGGGCTGATCCGCTCACTTTGGCCGGGCTTGCCGGAGTGGGAGACCTTTTATTAACCTGTACAGGGGAGTTAAGCCGCAACTATACGCTGGGCAGGCAGATTGGGGAAGGTAAAAAACCGGATGATATTATTTCTGAAATGAGAATGGTTGCCGAAGGGGTTAAAACAACCCGATCCGTCTACAATCTGTCAAAAAAGCTGGGGGTGGATCTTCCCATTTGCAATGAAGTCTATTTTGTTCTTTTTAAAGGTCTTTCCGTTAAGGAAACGGTTGAACGTCTGATGAACCGATCCCTGAAACATGAACTGGACGGAGTTATTTAAGTGGGGTCAGTAAAAGCCTGACCCCGTCTTTTAAGGTTCATTTTCCTGAACTATATGTGTCTTTCCCTCTCATATTCTTAAGCATTTCTATGCTTGATTTATACCCTTTGTACATTCGGCACATGTCCATGGCCATTCCGCATATTAATGCAACCGCCTGGATAAGTGTGATATCATTAAGAGAAAACTCCCAGGGTTTTTCAGAATAGAGCCGAAGAGCGCCGATAATTTTATCATGGCTGATAATGGGAACACCCAGCAAAGAAGCAATGCCTTCTTTTTTGGCTTCCTCAGGATATTCTATTCTTGGATCATCCATTACATCATAGATCGCTATGGGAACAGCATCTTTTGCTTCCTTTATGGTCTGCATGAAATGGATCGGACCTTTGTTAAGGTATTCGTGGCTCAACCCGGATGATGCAACAAGACCAAGTTCATGGGTTTCCCTGTTTACTATAAATATGGAGCATCCTTTGGCTTTGAATGCGGTTTTAACGCTTTCCGCGGTGATCAGGGCGACTTCTTCCGGATCTTTGCATTGAGAAATAGCCGTGGTTAACCGGGTAATGGTGTCATAATAAATTGTGTGATTTTCCATAAATACCTCCCCTTTTAAATGATTATAGAGCATCCCAAAAAAACATTTCCAGATGCCGGTTAAAAAAATGTTTTTAAACTCAGATGTAAGATCAAAAGAGTGTAACCGATATAGAAGAGACCAAAAAGAAGGCAGTTTTTCATAACCGTGTATTTACTATAAGCCAATCAGGCTTATAGGTCAAAGACTTTTAAAATTTCATGACAGGCCTGAAGCGTACCTCCCTGGTTTGATTGGAGGTATTCTAAGGCCATCTTTTTGCGAAGAGATCTTTTGCCAGGCTTTTCAAGGGTTTCAATGATGGTTTGGGCAATCGTTTTCCAATTATTTTTTTGAATGACAATTCTTTTTTTAAAAATTTCATCCTTTACCCATGCAAAATCAGCATAATATGGGCCTGTGACTATTACAGCACCCTGGATGGCGGGTTCAATGAAATTTTGTCCTCCCAAAGGTTTCAGGCTGCCGCCGACAAAGACAACCTCGGCCAAACTATAGGCTGTTTTAAGTTCTCCAAAGGTATCCCATAAAATAATGCCGGGAGCTTTCAGACAAGGCTTTATTTTTGACCTTAAATGAAAATTTAAATTATGGGAGGTCAGGCGTTTTTCCCATGCCTTGATCCTGTGTATATGTCTTGGGAATATGGCAACAACCTGGTTCGGGACCATTTTTAAAATTATTTTTAAAAGATGAATCATATCTTTTTCTTCCTGTTTTCTGATGGATGCCAGAATGGTCAGGGGCAAGGTTTGCGGAAGAATTTTTTTTATCTGCTTCTGGGTGTTAACATCAACGGCATCCGTATCTATGGATTCAAATTTGATGTTCGGCATGATTTCAACCATGGCGCCTTTAAATAATTTTTTATATCTTTGCGCGTCCTTTTCTGAAGTTGCAAGAATTGTATCCGGAGACAGGTGTTTCCATAAAAATTTTGTTTTCAGATAATGGGTATAGCTATTTTTTGAAAGCCTGGCATTGATGATCAAAATTCGGGTCTTGTTGAGTTTCAGGTAATAGAGCAGGCCAGGCCAGATTTCAGTTTCAAGCAGCACCATGACGCTGGGATTGATGGTCTTTACAGCAATTTTCATGATGTCAGGCATATCAAAGGGGAATAATTCTATTTTAAGATCAATCAATTGACTGATCGCTTTTTTTGTTAACCGGGTTTGTAAAATATAAAGCCCCTGGGATGTTGTTGTGGTAATTAAAATTTTTAAATTTGTCTTTGGGGACAGGGTTTTCAGGATATTGGCGGCAAGGTAAGCTTCACCTGCAGAAGCTGCCTGAATCCATATATCAGCCTTTGTGTGAAAAGAAGAATCAATCCGTTTTTGAAATCCTGATCGAAGCCGCCTGTTTTTTTTAAGAAAAGGCAGGGCCGGCTTCCAGAGCATATTGTAAAGTCTGAAAAAATTAAGTATAAAGGCATTTTTTATCATAGGAACACATGGTCTCATTTTTTTTAAATGTTGACAATACATCTT
Source organism: Desulfobacula sp. (assembly GCA_029940245.1). Taxonomy (GTDB): domain Bacteria; phylum Desulfobacterota; class Desulfobacteria; order Desulfobacterales; family Desulfobacteraceae; genus Desulfobacula. Next base: position 522 of record JAOZRF010000181.1, on the reverse strand, counting down.
AGTATAATAAATTAAGGGTTATGGGAAAAATAAATCCAAAGTTGAGCAAATCGCGGCAAAAAAAAATCATTTCTCTGGTTTTGAAATACTGGAAAAAGCTTTTGCTGGCTGCCTTATGCATGATCATGGTTGCAGGTGCAAACGGTGCCATGGCACTTTTGGTCAAGCCGGTCATGGATGACATTTTTATCAAGCAGAACAAAGACATGCTCTTATTAATCCCCGGGATTGCCATCCTGGTCTTTTTTTTAAAAGGCGCGGGCTCCTATGGATCAGAATATTTGATGAATTATATCGGGGAAAAGATCATCCGGTTTTTCCGGGATTCTTTGTATGAAAAAATCATGGATCTTCCCATTTCCTTTATTCACAAGGAAAAAACCGGGGCTTTAATGTCCCGCATTACAAATGATGTAAATATTGTTAAGGGCATGGTTTCCACGGCAGCGATTAACCTGTTCAGAGATTTTTTCTCAGTGATTGCCTTTTTATTTGTTATTTTTTATCGGGACTGGCAACTGT
>JAOZRF010000546.1 GCA_029940245.1 Desulfobacula sp. | reverse complement strand
CCGATCTGGTCGTCAGTCCTCAAAAAAGGGCCGGCCATCTTTATGATGAAAATAAAATTTTTGAATTTTTAGAAAAAAGAAAAGGATTTATAGAAGGGGTTGTGATTACGGGCGGAGAACCCACCTTACAAAATGACCTATTATTTTTTTGTCAAAAAATAAAGGATATGGGATATAAGTTAAAACTGGACACGAATGGGACCCGGCCCGGGGTATTGTCAAAACTTTTTAAAGAAAAACTTGTTGATTTTATCTCCATGGATATCAAAACCAGCCTTGAAAATTATCATCTTGTGTTACCGGGTAAATTTGATACGGCAAAAATTTTGAAAAGCATCCGGCTTTTAATGGACAAAGCCCCTGCATACGAGTTCAGGACAACCTGCAGCAGGCCATTTATCAATCAAGAAATCATGGGCGATATTGGAAAAATGATAAAGGGTGCATCAAAATATATTCTTCAAAAGTGTTCAAGAAATGTAATCGTTCTTGAACCTGATTTTTTAACACAGGATAAAAATTTTTTTTCTGATAAAGAAATGCTTGAGCTTCAAAAAACAATTGATAAATATGTTGTCACATCCCTTGTTCGCTAAGTGCCCACTCAAAAATAACCAGTGTCTGAAATATCCCCAAAGGATTTATTCAGACTCAGGTTCCGGGTAAATCATTTTACCGGTATAGGATAAATCATAACCACCGAACTCTTTGGCCGTGGCCTGGATCACTTTTCCCTTTAAAAGAGATAAGAAAAGCTGAATCCCTTTATCAAAAAATCTGTCTTTATTTATCAGTAAATCAAATCGCTCCCAGCAAATGGGAATAAAATCAAGTCCCAGGATACTGGCAACCGGCCTGATGCCGGGACCTGCATCTGCTCGTTTCGTCAGAATTTGTAACCCGATATCCATGTGCCTGGGTAAGGTATTCTCATATCCATCTATGGTTTCGCCCCGCACCCCTGATTTTTTCAATTCTTTATCAAAGAGCTGCCGGGTGCCTGTACCCATCTGCCGGTTGATGATTCTGATATCTGACTTGCCAAGATCATTTACAGACCGGATGTTTTTTGGATTTCCCTTTTGGATAATAATACCCTGTTCCCTTAAACAAAAATTTACCGCAGCAGGCATCTGATTCATTTCATCTTTTAAAAAAGGGAAATTATATTCATCATTGTCTGCAACAAGATGACTTGCAGCAATGTGGCAAAGATTCTGTTTTAAGGCTTTTAACCCTCCCATGGAGCCGGCAATGCCGAACATGGCCATGTGTTTTTCGTGCTTGAGATTAAAGGTTGAAATAATTTTGTCCAATAATAAATCATTACTGCCGGCAATAAGGACAAGCCCATGATAAGGCGGAAGTTTAGCAAGCTGGGGGTAATTTTGTGTGCCGACTTCTATCCACTGGCGAACAAGGTGTATGGGGAACAGCCATTTTCCAGTAACTTTAGAGGCCGGCAGTCCTTTTTCCGCAATGAGTGAATATATCATTTTTTCATTTACATTTAAAAATTTTGCAACTTCTCTGGTTGAAAGCATTTCCTCCATCACAAGCCTTCCTTTATCTTAAAATAAATATTTCAACTTTCGGCCTTAAGTCCTTGCAGACGGGGTCAGGCTTGTTTTATTGTATTTTTATCAATAAATCTATATCA
>JAOZRF010000180.1 GCA_029940245.1 Desulfobacula sp. | reverse complement strand
CTAAAGTAACCTGTAATAAAATACTATTGGCCTCACTTGGCGGCCTTATCATCATCCCTTCATAATGCATGTTGCTGAATTCCTTAAAAATAATACTTTATAACTCAACTTTCGGCCTTAAATCTGCCAACTCCGAAAGTTGTAGACGGGGTCAGGCTTGTTTTATTGTGTTTTTATCAATAAATCTATATCAAAAATGCAATAATGCAAGCCTGACCCCACTTAAACTGCCAACTCCGAAAGTTGAGCTTGTAATAGTCAGTTTTTCCTGACTGTTTGTTTTTACAATAAGTGATTGATTTTTACAATAAATAATCTTGTACCAGGAACAGGCCATAAAAATCAATAATCCTGAATGAAATTTCACTTCAACATCCTTAAAAGATGCAGTTTTTTTAAGCAAAAAAGTAATGGAAACAATAATTAAATTGGATTTACCGTGCGTTTGGGTTATATTCATTTTTAGATTGGAGGAGCCATGTTGAATTATAAAGCGATTGAAATTTTCACCAGTGAAGCGGCACGCTACCGGGGCAAACCGGTTGCGGATGCTGTCATGCAATATATCCTGGGGCTGAAGATAGCCGCACGGTGCATTGTCACCAGAGGGATTGCCGGTTGTTTTGAAAATGGGGAAGTGGCTACCGGAAGGCTGGAAATTCTTTCCTTGAACCTGCCGATCTGTATTTACATCGTTATTCCGGCCGTGGAAACCGAGGGTGTGCTTGACAACCTGAACACAATGATCAACGATGGCATCATCGCTATGCATGATCTGAACGTTCTCAGCCACCGGGCACGCAATGCCTTCTTCCCCCGGCAGCTCATGGTGCGGGATGTCATGACTCCTGAGCCCAAAAGTGTAAGGGAAACCACCAGCCTCAGCAATACGACCCGGCAGCTTTTGTCATCAGTTTTTACGGGGCTGCCTGTGCTGGACGGGCAAAACCGTCCCATCGGCGTGATCACCCAGGGAGATATGATCAGAAAAGGGGGGCTACCTTTGAGATTGGGCCTGCTGGCGGAATCAGACCGGAACCTTCGCAATGCCGTGCTGAAACGGATAAAATCAAAGCAGGCAGCTGAGGTCATGACCTCACCGGCCGTCCTTATTCCTGAAAACCGACCCCTATCAGAGGCCGTGGATCTGATGCTGGCCAAAGGTGTCAAGCGCCTGCCCGTGGTGGACAAATCCGGAGCTCTTACCGGCATATTGTCTCGGCTGGATATTTTCCGCACGGTTATGAAAAAGGCCCCTGACTGGAATGCCTTTAGTGCCCAGAAAATCCAAGTGGGACAATTGAAGCATGTGGGGGATATCCTGAGGCGGGATGCCCATGCCGTCCCTCCCGAAACCACCCTTGATGAAGTAATAAGAATCATTGACGAAAACGATATCCAGCGGGTTTCCGTGGTCGATGCCGATGGCAGGCTGTTGGGTTTGATCTCGGATCGGGATTTGCTGCACTTTTTTAAACAGGAGCAGGCGGGAATCTGGCATATGCTGGCCAAAATAAAATCTTTCTTCACGCCGGATGATCCCTGGATGGGTGACCTGAAACTGTGTCTTTCAGAAACAAATGCTGCTGCGGTCATGACCACCGAGCTGGTCACGGTGCGTGAAGAGATGGTGCTCGAAGAAGCCATCGGGCTGATGCTTGCCAGGGGACTCAAACGCTTGCCGGTTGTTGACGGGACCGGCCGGTTCAAAGGAATGATCAGCCGGGCTTCACTTCTGCGCACCGGCTTTGGCAAACCTGATTAAGCGGGTGTTGTCCTACGATCCTATGGCTGTTTTCATGGCCATCACCCAGAATAAACTGAAAATAATTATTGATATCAGGTTATGTGTGGATAGGAAAATACTTTTTCCAATAACAACAGAGGGAATCCCTCTAATATGATAAAAAATTAAATAATGAATGAAAAAACATGAATAAAGTTATGGGGGCAAGGCTATGGTTTCTTATCATCATTCTTAGGAATGATGGTGCCAGGCGAAACCCCGGGGTGGAATGCCTTTGCCGGCATGTCTTTGATTTTCATCGGCCTTATTTTTATTGACGGGCGGCTGTTAAAACGATTTTTAAAATAATGGCCATGCAAGCCCTTGGCCATAATCGAAATTCCCCTGTCATGCCTTGACATTTTGGTTTTTGCACCAATTATTATATAAAAAATTGGTTAAGAATACATAGTGCCTGACCGAAAAGCCCCGTGTCTGGGCGAGAAATTGTCCATATACAAGGCGCAAGAAATCTTGAAACCGGAGTGTACTACTGTACATGAGGCCCGATTTATAATTTGGCAGGATTTTGCAGCAACGCAGTAGATGAGTGAGTTTTCGTTCAAACACTAATTAGAAAAACTGAAAACAGGAGTGAACATGGGAACCAAAAAAACACGTAAGTTTAAAACCGAGGTGCAGCAGCTCTTGCACCTGATCATCAATTCTTTATATTCCAACAGGGAAATTTTTGTAAGGGAACTGATTTCAAATGCCTCCGATGCCATTGACAAGGCAAGATTTGAAGAACAGACAAAACCAGACCTGTTCAGCGATGACAATGATTATCATATCCGCATATCCCTGAATTCTGAAAATAAAACCTTTCAGATTTCTGATAATGGGATTGGAATGACCCTGGATGAGGTCAATGACAATATCGGAACCATTGCCCAGTCAGGAACAGCCGCATTTATGAAAGCCCTTGAAAATTCCAAAAAAGAAAATGTCCTCGCACCCGAAATGATCGGTCAGTTTGGTGTTGGATTTTACTCGGCTTTTATTGTTGCAGACAGGATCAGGCTTGAGACAAAGGCTGCGGGAGAAACATCAGGAGTTAGCTGGGAATCCGACGGCAAAGGATCTTACACGATTCAGGAAATTGAAAAAGACAATCGCGGCACAACGATTACGCTTTATTTGAAAGATCCTGAAGAAGGCGAACAGGATTTTACAGAAGAATATACGATCCAGCATATTGTGAAAAAACATTCTGATTTTGTGACCTACCCGGTTATCATGAATGTTGAAAAAAGTGAACCTATCCCTGAAAATGAAATTATTAAAGATTCAGAGGGCAAACCCATTGGTGATACCTTTAGAAAAGTCAGAAAAGATGAAACCCTGAACTCCATGAAAGCCATCTGGTCAAAAGCCAAAGAAGACGTGACCAGTGAAGAACACGAGGAGTTCTACAAACATATCAGCCACAACTGGGACAAACCGCTTGAAATTATCCATAAAAAATTTGAAGGGATAACGGAATACGATGTCCTGATGTATCTGCCTTCCAAGGCACCATTTGATCTGTTCAGACCGGAAAAAAAACATGGAATGCATCTTTATTGCAAGCGTGTATTTATCATGGATGACTGCAAGGAGCTTTTGCCGGAATATCTTGGATTTATTCAGGGGGTTGTGGATGCACCTGATTTAAATCTGAATGTGAGCCGCGAAATTCTCCAGGAAGACCGTCTGGTCAGAAATATCAGAAAAAACCTTGTTAAACAAATTTTTTCCATCCTTGAAAACATGGAAAAAGAAAAATACGAAGAGTTTTTTAAGGAATTTGGCCAGGCCCTGAAAGCCGGGATTCCCACAGATTATGAAAACAAAGAAAAACTGGCATCCCTTTTAAGATACAAGACCACCAAATCCGGCGACAAGGTTATCTCTCTGGATGAGTATATTGAAAACATGAAGGAAGGCCAGAAAGAAATTTACTATCTGACGGGTGAAAGCCTGACATCCTTAATGAACTCTCCTTTGCTTGAGTCCTTGAAAGCAAAAGACTATGAAGTAATTTTAATGGTAGACCCCATTGATGAATGGGTTACCCAGTCTTTGCCCGAGTACAAGGAGAAAAAACTTAAGAGTGCGGAAAAAGGAGATCTTGATCTTGAAAAAGTGGATGATGAAAAGAAAAATGAATACTCAGCCCTTTTGTCATTTCTTAAGGGAAAGCTTGAAAAAAAGGTAAAGGATGTCGTGGTATCCAATCGGCTTAAAGATTCTGTCGCCTGTCTGTCCGGCGATGATTACGGTATGAGTGCATACATGGAAAAAATCATGAAAGCCTCGGGCCAGAAAACACCGGAACAAAAAAGGGTGATGGAAGTCAATGTGAATCATCCTGTTATGGGCAAAATGAAAGAAATTTTTGAGACAGATACCACCAACCCTGTTTTAAAAGATTATAGTGATCTTCTGTTTGATATTGCCGTCATCAGTGAAGGTGGCAAACTGGATAATCCCGCTAGATTTTCCAAACAATTGGGAGACCTTATGGCCAAGTCTATATGATTATTTTCCTTGAAACCCTTGGATGTTCAAGGAACCAGGTTGACAGTGAAATCATGCTGGGAAAACTTGTGGGTGCGGGTCATTGCGTAACCTATGACCCGCACCTTGCCCAGGTGATTATTGTCAACACCTGTGGATTTATATCAAACGCCTCGGATGAGGCTGTTGATGTGATTCTGGAAATGGCAGAATTAAAAAAAAACGGGCTTTGCAAAAGACTGATTGTTACAGGATGCCTGGCCCAGCGGTATAAGGATGATCATAATCTTGCGTCAACACTGCCTGAAGTGGATGCATTCTTAGGCACGGCTGCAATAGATTTTATTGTGGAAGCTGTAGAGAGTGAGGCTAAAAAGCCCTTAACTTTTTTTCCTGATCCCGACAAAAGACTATTCCAGAATCTTTTGGAACAAAGAGAACTGAGCACGGATTTTTTTGCCTATATCAAAGTGTCGGAAGGATGCAACCGAAAATGCACCTATTGTATTATCCCGCGCCTTCGCGGCACCCAGCGTTCAAGGCCTTTGGATGATATCTGTAAAGAAGCTGAAAACCTTGTTAAAAGAGGAGTTAAAGAGATTATTCTCACGGCTGAAAATACCACGGATTATGGCCAGGGTTTTCAGAATGGGACAGGGTTTGAACAGGTTCTTGAAACCCTCGCCACAACCCTTGAAAAAAACAACGCAAAGACAAAACCATGGATACGATTTTTATATACACATCCGGAAACATTGACCATGCCCATCATAAAAACGGTCAAAAATCATACAAACATCTGTTCATACTATGATGTTCCTATCCAGCACGCCGCTTCAAACATACTAAAAAAAATGGGCCGACCCTATACCCGGAAAGATCTTTATGCCCTTTTTAACACCATAAGAAAAACAGATCCCGGCGCAGCTTTAAGAACAACCGTGATTGTAGGATTCCCCGACGAATCAGAAGACGATTTTGAACTATTGATGGCCTTTATTAAAGATATCCGGTTTGATCACCTGGGTGTATTCACCTATTCAGACTCTGATGATCTTAACTCTCATCTTTTAAAAAACCACGTCCCCGCAGGGATCGCTGAAAAAAGACATGACATGATCATGACGGCCCAGGCAAAGATATCTGCTTCAGTGAATAAAAAATTATTGGGCAACATTTTTGAAGTCCTTGTTGAAGAAAATCCTGAACAAGGCGTATACCTCGGCAGAACAAAATTCCAGGCCCCGGAAGTGGATGGGATCACATTTATTTATGGCCATGGGCTTGAAATCGGCACCATTGTTGATGTAAGAATTACAGATGCCTTTGAATATGATATTGCCGGAGAAATTGCATGACGATGGGGTTAAAACAAAAAATCATTAAAATGGTGGCAACGGATCTGGAAAAAATTGAGATCGCCCTTGAACACCATTTAAAACCCAATTTAGGCCTGGTAAAACAAATTGCTTCTCACCTTCTTTTCAGCGGCGGAAAAAGGCTGCGACCGCTTCTTATGATTCACAGTGCCCGGGCTTGCGGTTACAATAATGAATTTGAAATAGAATTTTCCATTATTTTTGAATACCTCCACGCGGCCACGCTTTTACACGATGACGTCGTGGATGAGGCAGATCAAAGAAGGGGTAAACGAGCTGCCCACACAAAATGGTCTGCTTCTAAAGTTGTGCTGACAGGAGATTTCCTTTTGGCCCGGGCCCTTGATATTGCAGCCAGAACAAAAGAACCGGATATTATTTCAGTCATTGCAAAAATCACCCGGGATATGTCC
>JAOZRF010000179.1 GCA_029940245.1 Desulfobacula sp. | reverse complement strand
GCAAAGGTTGAGGCAGAAATTGCCCTGCTGGATACCCAGGCAGAAAAAGATGAATTTTTAGAAGGCCTTGGCATAAGGCAGACGGCCCTTGAAAGCTTGACCAGGCTTTGTCTGAAATCTTTGAACCTGATTTCTTTTTTTACTGTTGGAAAGGATGAAGTCCGGCAGTGGCTGGTTCGAAAGGGCGCAAAAGCACCCAAAGCTGCCGGGGTGATTCATTCTGATCTTGAACGCGGCTTTATCCGGGCAGAAGTATTTAAATATAATGATCTTTTGGGAGCAGGCAGTGAAGCCGAGCTTAAAAAAGCCGGCAGGATTTATGTGGAAGGAAAGGACTATCTTGTTGAAGACGGAGATATTTTAAATATCCGGTTTTCGGTATAAATGGGCTCAGCAAATAGGGTCAGGCTTTTCTTATTGTCGTTATCGTCACCATATTACCAGGAGCCCAAAGGCCTTACCAGGGCTTCTATATCCAGTTTTTCCTTTAAGGAAAGCATGGATTTTACGGCTGCTGTTTTATTGGGATAATCGCCTGATCTGAGTATATACCAGATTCTTTTTTTTTTATCTTGCAGTACCAGTATCCTTGTATCAAGTCCGCGCTGGAGCATTTTCTTTTTTATTCTATTGGCATTATCCTGGTTGAGAAAAGCACCTACCTGAATAGCATACCGTTTATTTAAGTCATTTTTTATTTCAGGTTTATTTTCTGGCCGTGCTATATTTTTTATTTCTTTAATTTTTTGTTTGAGCTGAGCTGTTTTTTCTGATGCATAAGTATGTTTGATCCCTGTTTCATACGTTTCAACAGCTTTTGCATTTTCTCCCTGTTGAGCAAGCAGATCTGCTTTATAGCAGATTGCCAGATAAAAATCAGGCTTGAGAACAAGTGTTTGCGAAAGATCATCAAGGGCTTTATCCTTTTTGCCAAGTTCGGTAAAACACAAGGCCCTGTTAAAATAAGCCACATAGTTTTCAGGGGCTAGTTTGATTTCATTGTCATAGTTTTCAATGGCTTTTTTATAGTTTTTTTTGTAAAACCAGGCCACCCCCAGGTTGCTATATATCCCTTTAAGGTCAGGAAATAATGCTTTTGCTCGTTCAAAATCATTAATGGCAAGATCAAATTTTTCCTGTTTCATGTAGCTTACCCCGCGGTTTTTGTAGGCACCTGCATTTTCGGGAGCAAGTTTGATCAACCTTGAGAACTGATCAACCGCATAATTGTAATATCCTTGTTTGAAAAACAGGACACCGCTGTCAAAGAGTTCTTTTTTGGTTTCTGCAAAAATTATGGTATAAAAAGATAAGAACAATAAAATGACCAATATAATTTTTTTCAAAAGAAAGTTTCCTTTTTATTTGTTTTTAGCTAAAAGTATATTATATAAAAGACCATGATAAATTCAATAACAAAATATTTAAAAAAGACAAAAGGAGAAAATTTAAAAAAACATTCCATAAATTTTGAGGAAAATAAATCTCTTGATCCGAAAAATATATCCCAGATCGGGCTTTGGACGGGTGTTGACCTTGACGGAACTCTGGCCTGTTATGACAGGATGTTACCCTATAATAAAATTGGAGAGCCGGTCCCTTCAATGCTTGCACTGGTTAAAGACTTGATTAATAATGGCATAAGGGTTAAGATATTCACTGCCCGGGCTCAGGATCCGGAACAAAGGCCGATTATACTGAAATGGTTGAGAGACAATGGTCTGCCCGAGCTTGAAATAACAAATATTAAAGACTATAATATGCAATGGCTTCTTGATGACCGGTGCATTCAGGTAGAGAGAAATACAGGCCGTTTGATTTTTAAGGATTAATTTTAATCAAAGGACAAAACAAATATGAAGTATGTTTACTGTATTATTGTGATCATATGATTGATTTTTCTGGTTTGGCCGTCTATTTTTATGTTTAATGACCAAAAAAAATATCTGCAATTTGTGTATATCACCTCAGACTTGATATGCTTGACCATTCTATATTATCTTATCATTCCATTATTTTTACCAGGTATTAGTAAGAGTTTTTTTCCAATTCCATTTGAATCAGTGATGGACAATCACTTTTATAATATATGCGGTTTTGTTTTTTTATACCTGCTTTCTATGCTTATACCCATTGTTTTAATGATTGTATTTAAAGCATATCGTAATATTGATCGCCCTGATATTGTCAAGATATTTTATCAACCTGTCGTTCTGTGTATCGTAACCGGTGCAGAAATTTTATTTATATCACTTCTTTGTTTTGATTTTATTTTAAAAGAAGCTGTTTACTTTTCTATTATATCAGGATTGTTATTATTTTTGATGCTGGTGTTAAATAGGATTTATATTCTTTATCGCATAAAAAAAAGCTCGTCAGACAGCAATCTTATCAAGCACCTTTTATTGGTGGGGACTGGAGTTAATGCCCAGTCAATATCCGGTTATATTGAAAAGCATCCTGAATATGGATTGCGTGTAACCGGATTTCTAACAAACAAGGATGATGAAATCGGGCAAACTATCTTAAATAAAAGAATTTTAGGGAAAGTCGAGAACCTGGTAAAGATTGTTTCCGAGCATTATACAGATTGTGTGTTATATACCGGAGGCGATGAATTGATACAGCACCATGAGTCTCTTATAAAGAATTGTAGTATAATGGGCATTGATTTTGCAACAACAAAACTTGAACTTGATAATCAAACAATAAATAATAAACATATTTTTTCAGAGCATATTGGCAGTATTGAATTAAAGGTAATAAAATTTGTTTATATCAGCCCGCGATCATCTTTTTTAAAGCGGGTGTTTGATTTCACAGCTTCTTCAATCCTGATAGTGCTGTGCCTGCCAATTTGGATTGTGATTCCAATCGCAATAAAATTAACATCACCAGGACCTGTCTTTTTTCGGCAGGAGCGGATCGGCAAACATGGAAAGAAATTTATTTTATTTAAATTTCGTTCCATGGTTGATGGTGCAGAAAATATGCAGGAATCGCTGATGCATCTTAATGAGATGGATGGTCCGGCATTTAAAATTAAATATGACCCCCGCCAGACATCTGCCGGAAAATTTTTACGGCAATCAAGTCTTGATGAGTTACCCCAGCTTTTCAATGTTGTTAAAGGCGATATCAGCCTTGTTGGTCCAAGACCTGCAATAGAAAAGGAAGTTATTCGTTACCATCCCAATGAAAGAAAACGTCTTTCATTGATGCAGGGGATAACCTGTATCTGGCAGGTTAGCGGCAGAAACAAGATTAAATTTGATGAATGGATGAAACTGGATTTGATGTACGTTGATACCTGGACATCTGCTCAAGATTTAAAAATTCTTTTTAAGACAATTCCAGCGGTTCTATTAAAAAAAGGAGCAAGATAGTGTCGCAATATATTAAAAGATATAGCTATAATAAATATTTTGAATTCAAAGGTTAAAAAATGGGCTTTTTAAAACAATTATTGGGCATGATTCCACAGGAAAAGAATAAGGCTTATAAAAAAGGGATCCATTCTTATAATGAATTGAAATATGCCAAAGCCATTGAATATTTTGAACAGGTTCTTGCTGAAAAGGCTTTATCTAAATTCCTTGAATATAAACTGGCTGGTTTTTATTGCGGTCTTGCCTATAGAAATTTAGGTGTTGTTGAGTTTGCCAAAAATAATCATAAACAAGCACTTTTTAATTTCAAACAAGCGCTTGAATATAATCCCCAACATATTGATCTAAATTATTTTATTGGAATCTGTTTAAATAATATCGGTGATTTTCAAGGTGCAATGGAATCGTTTAAAATTATTTATGGAATTGAGCCATGGAATATTCCCAACAAATTAGAAATGGCCATTATCTTTCATAATCTTAAGATGTGGGACGATTCTGAACGGATCCACAGGAACTTAATTAAAAAAAATCCAGAGTTTGCCGATGTTCATTGCCATCTTGGTCTATCCCTTATGAGTCAGGGTAAAATATCCGAGGCTGTTGAATCCTTTAAAACGGCCTTACGCATCAATCCTGATTATGTCGATGCCCGGTTAAAATTGAGCCTGGCCCAGATATGTATTGGACGATATGAAGATGCCCTTATGAATTTGACTAAGATTATTAAAAAAAATCCCGGCTATGCAGATGTCTACTATCTGATCGGTATAATAAAAGAAGAATGCAATGAGACCAGGGAAGCGATAAAATATTTTCACCAGGCTGTCCGGATCAGCCCTAAATTTAAAAATGCCCTGGTTAAATTGATTATATGCTATTGTCAAATTGGCAACATAGATGCGGCTGAAAAGCAGATCAAAGAAGCCCTTGAGTTTTATCCGGATGATAAGAGATTAAATTCAGTTAAAAAATTTTTTAAAGTTTTTGATTCTTCATTAACGTCACCGGATGGTATTCCAAAAGAAATTAAGTATATTCTTGGCAATGGTCTGTCTATTGGAGAGATCAGCAATGAATTCCATAAAGGGTTGGATATTATGCCGAATTTCTCGGAAATTATTGCGATTTTCAACAATTCAAAATATGTAAATGAAGATTCAAAGCTCTCAAATTTTTTAATTCACATTATAACTGAGCAAATCAGTAAAAATCCAACCTACCCGGATCTTTATAATAGTCTTGGCTCACAATTGCTCTCCACAAAGAAACCCTTAGAGGCTGAAAATGCTTTTGCCAAAGCGGTTGAATTAAATCCCGGATATATAATGGCTCGTATAAATTTATTTAAAACCCTTCAAAAAAATGGTAAACATGAAGAGGCATACAAACATGGCAAAGTATTATTATCTAAAAATCTTCCTTTTCCAGATGTATATTATACACTATCCGAAGTGCTCATAGATCTAAAACAATATGATGAAGCTTTGATAAATGCACAAAAAGTTCTTAAACTACGGCCTTCCATGAAAAATGCCCATTTACTGATTGCACGCATCTATGAAATCAAGGGAGATTATGATTCAGCAATCAAAGCAATTAAAAAATGTCTGGTAAAAGATTCAGATGCCGGACCGGCAGCAGATGCAAAAAAAATGTTGAAAAAATTACAAAAAAAAATATGATCCGGTTGTTGCTCTGTTTTTTATAAAAGCCACAACAAATATATAGTAAAAACAATGGGTTCTTTTGATTATTGATTGTAATCGAAAGGACGGAGGTATATCCAATGCGTAAAATGATATTTTTTCTATCGATTGTTATCGTTGCTTTATTGATACTTATATTTTTAAAGTCCTCAGATAATCTGATTGTTGATTACTCCCGTAAAGCTGCTCAAATTCTGGAAACAAAGAGAGGTTTGATACCAGGCGCGGAAATCCAGAGTCTGAATTTTGCCGGTGCTGAATTAGAATCACTGAATACTATAGTTTGGCGGGACATCTCTTCACAAATAATTGTTAAAAGGGGTAATAATTTTTTTTCGGGTCAAAATTTCACAATTATTGTAAACAGACTGGAACTTATATTGACAAATCTGTTCGGAAAAAAATTCATGTTAATTGCCGACGGACTATCGATAAGCCCATCCAGTCAAACAACTCCCATAGATGGGAAGACAAGCAAGCGCCGGGAAGGCTTGGAAAAAGGCAAACTTAAAATTATTTTTGACTTTGATTTCTTAAGTCCTGGTACAGCCCGTATCCAGATCAATGAACTTTTTAAAAAAATTGGTACAATTGTACATGATGGTAAAACTATCATACCTTTAAATTTTTCAGGTATAAGTTCTTTTACCATTAATAACGAGTTGGTAAAGGCCATGATAACAACGAGGCGTGATAGTGAAGGCTATTATATACTTGTTGTGAACAAGGAATTTTTTAATACGATAGCATGGCTTATGGCAGACAACCTGACAGATGCTGAAACTACAGTGCTTTCAATGAATCCATTCAGAACACCAAAATTGTTAAGGATAATGAATGATGCCAAAAAAGAATCTGAAAAATATAAGGAAATCAAAGGTATCCCTGAGGATGCTTATCGTCATGTGTTATGGAGTTATCTGTTGACCATGGAATATGGATCTGCATTTTCAAAAAAAGTTACTGATGCTCATGAAGAAGGTGATAACACCA
>JAOZRF010000178.1:3605-6102 GCA_029940245.1 Desulfobacula sp. | reverse complement strand
ATTTGGCCACTTCAGGCCTTGCATAGATTCTTCCAAATCCTAAAAGAGGGTTGGCGCCCATCTCGGCATTTTCTCCGGCTTTGGGCATGAGTCCTTCGCCCAGACAGACCATAATGGCATGGTTTTCAGGCAGTGTCCTGGAGAGGTACCAGAGACTTTCGCTCATGGCATAGGCTGAAATGGCATCAGCGTCCTTTTTTACCAGGTTGAGTTCTTTTTTTCCCAGTCCGGCACCTTCGCCAAAACGACCGAACAATTTTGTTCCAAGCGCGGTAACGGCTGATGTCATTGCCAGCATCCGTTCGGTTCTGTTGTCAACAAAAGAAATTGAATCATTCAATTCATCAACTGTCTGGCCTTTAATCCACTCAATGTTTACATCTTCAAGCCATAAATGCAGACGTCCAAGAATAGGACGGGTATCAAACGCCCATTGTGAAATAAGATTTTTTTTCTTTAAACTTGTGGTTTCCATTGTTTGTATCCATTCAGTTTGAGTTTGGTTTTTTAAAATCATTATCATGAAAAAACCAAATTAAAAAGGAGAAAATTTATATCTCAAGGGAGAAAAAGAGTAAAAAGCCGTTGCAATATATCAAAACCTATTGCTCAAGCCAGGCCGCTGCCCGCCCAGCCAGTTCATTGATACGATTTTCAGGCCAGGTAATGATATAGGGAGGTAAAATAAGCCTTGATATCAGGGAACCTTTAACTTCCCTGCAGAACATATCCAGTATGATGACTTTTTTGAACCACTCTTCTTTCCCAACCATTGTCTTTTGGTGCATTAAAGCTTCCGTCAGGCGAGCCAGGATCTGGATATAACAGATGGACTCGATGTCGTAGTGCGTTGCACCTGCAACAACATCCTCCCAGTGTCCAAGCTCAAGGCAGGTGTCCAGTGTTTCAATAATATGAAGTATTTTGGGATATGTTCCTTTTTTTCTGGCTTTTTTCTTTTGTTTATCAGACATGGCGGCAACCCTGCCATAGGAAATCAGTTGATCAAACATGCATATGCTTTCCTTTAAGCTTTTCCCCCTGTGCCAGACTTTGACCGCTTCTTTTATTTCTCCCATGAAAAACAGTCCAAGCCCCAGAAAATGGCAGATATGCCCGGCTGTACCATCATCAATGCCCTGGATTTTTACTTCCTTTAGCAAGGCAACGATCCGAGGCCAGTCTTGATTCTTGAGTGCATGGTCAGCCTTTATCATTAAAGTTCGTGGATGGTCCGGAAAAGTCTCGTAAACCCATTGTTCAATCTCTGTTGCGAGAGCGAAATGGGTTTGAATATTTATTAATGCTGCGTGAAATGCAAACACATCATCAGGATCACAGTGATCTTTTTGTTTCATGTCATAAAACATTAGTCGGGCATTCTTCATGGTGGCAAACTGAATCTTGAGCCTGTAATCAATGAATTTATCATATTGTTTTCCTGTGGGCATTTTACAAGGAAAATACTTCTCTATCAGAGGGATATCACTTTTTACTTTTGGTGTGCTGTCAGAAAGGTCAAACCAGGGCTTTTTATGATCTAGCAAAACCGACTGGATGCCGTTTTTTCCTGAAGCCACCCCTGCCACTTTATTAGAAGCATGGTCAGTGGCAAAAATAAAATCTTCAGGAACACGCACCATGTACAACTCTTCAAAACCATCCTGGTTCGGCTTAAAAGCAGACAGGCAAGGAAGATACTCACCATTGATGTTATTATAATAATGTACAAAGACCAGGCCTGTTTCCATGGAGGTTGCAATACCATTGGGCAATTCTCCTCTGGAGCCTGAAATTTTCCGTGTAACTGGATGACCTGCATCAATCGGGACTACTTCCATGTAAAGACAAGTATCGGTTTCGTTCAATCCCTCCTCTACCTCCTCGAATGAGTCCATAACCTGGTCATCATAGACTATGAAAACCAGATGGATGCCATCCGGGTGCATGGCCCCGCCCTCCACAACCCCCGGGATTTTTTTAGTAAAAAAGGTCTCCTGTTTGCCGCTGCCTGAATAAATCTTGATGACGTCAGAGTCCAGAGCAGAATCGCCTAAATAATATTCTCCCCTTTGATTGACCATCCAGGGAACCCCATCAATCCAGACCGCCCTTACCTCCCGCTGTTGCTCCAGGTTGACCACCAATGCAGCCTCCCTTTGAGTCAGCTCAAAAGACCGGCAGTGAAGCCAGATATTGTTCTGTCTGGGGAAGACCCAGATGTCTTCCAGCACATGGTCTTTTTTGACAAAGATGCTGCAATCCTTCCAGAAGAGAATATCAAGAGGATCCAGGGTAATGGATAAAACCCCACCATTACCACCGCATATCCAGATTTTGTCCTCATCCAGGCTGAGAGTCGCCATATCTATTTTTGCCGGGGGCCGCATCATAATGGCCTGATCAAACATCCGGGTTTTGGAATCAAAAATTCTGACAAACAACCAGCGGTTCAGACAGGAAACCAGAACGATCCGATGGCCGTCGGCCATGATGG
>JAOZRF010000178.1:0-3505 GCA_029940245.1 Desulfobacula sp. | reverse complement strand
CAGCCATCACTCTTTCCAAGTTTTTTTTATCCTGCAAATCAAGCTGTTTACCATTGATAGTCTGGATATATTTTCGGGCCTGGTCTAGCCGTTTATCTGCCAGGAGACCGGCAGCTTTTTTCAGTAATCTTTTTGATTTTTCCGCCTCTCTTGCCTGCACCTGGTTTTCGGCCCTGGCCATCAGCTTGCGGCCTGCTTGAATGTGCTGAACCAAGTCTCCAACATCATTGACCTTTTCAAGCACAAGCAGGGGATCTTCATTGTTGTCCACCATCCTGCATGCTTTTCCAAGGGTCAATACAACCTCTACAACTTTATCCGGTTTTATGCGCGAAACAGAAGCCATCAGCTCATCTATCCAGAAAAAATGCTCATCCTTTAACAGGGCCAGGCATTGATGCTGCTGGTCCCGGGAAAGAGAGACATACATCATGATGGAGTTTTCCTGTTCACCCTTTTGCCAGAGACTTTCAACCCCATGGATCTCTTCGTGTTCACGCTGCTTTTGTGCTGCCAGTGTCGCTTTTTCAAGCCTTGCCTTAATTTTTTTACCTGTTTCATCATTACTGATATCAAGTGCTTTTCTGAGCAGCATGACCTCCCGGCTGAAATCCTCTGCCGCCCCGGCCCTGTTAGCCTGGTCCAGAAATAGCCTGACTTTTTTCTCCTGCTGCATCCGAGTAAAATCCATGTGGATTTTTTTTGCTGTCTTGTGGCCGGGAATTTTTTCCAATATTTTTTCAGCCAGACCATCTGCCACATCATGGAAGCCCTTCTGCCAATGATCCAGCATTTCCTTTTCCAGGGGATTCATCTGCTCTATTCTGAGTTGCTCAATTCGTTCAAACAATGCCCTGGTTTCAGAGGCAAATGGATGATCCCGGGATGAAGAAAGTATTTTGCAGAGCCTTTCAGACTCATCCGGCGCATTTTGAGAAATATAATATTCACAGCCCAGAACATAGACCTCCATGGCATCTGGTTCCCTTGACAGACCTAAGCAGGCAAGCGCCTCTTCTATCCTGTCTGACCTGGCCAGGGCCAGGGCTAGTTTGGCTGAAACCTTGGAATCTTTTCTGCTTTCCTTTGTAAGAGAATCCCAAAGTTCAATGGTTCTCTCATAAGCAGCCAGGTAATCCACCAAAAACTCAAAGAGCGCCTGGGCAGCAGGGAGCGCCCCCCTTGATACTGAAAAGGCTCTGAACAAAAAATTTTCACAGGCATTATAATCATAGGCTTCCAGAGCTTTGGCACCAAGGACCAGCAATTCATCAGAAGAGTATACTTCCTGCTTCAAAGGCATCTGGGTATTGATAGTTTTTGCAGGAGACTTTGTATCTTTCATGCCGGAAGGAACAGGGGTGCTGTTCTGGAATTCAGGGTATTGTACAGTTTCCGGATTCATCTCCATCTGAACCCAGGATCGTGCCGGGTCATCCAGTTCAGAGACCATGGCATGGCAGGCGTTTTCATCAAAATATTTCAACTTCAAACTCACCAGTCGTTCATCATTTGGATCAGGTATAACCTGCAAATCATTTTTAAATTTATTGATGAACAGGCTCTGGAGTTGCGCCTTGATTCTGTATCGTTTCTCGGTCTCCCTCCGGGCAATATCTTTCTTGGTAGGATTGATCCGCCGGATCAGACGAATCAGCTCAAGGGCAGTGACAGAGACTCTGTCTGTCAGGATATCCTCTAACTCCTTATGCCTCAACCTTTTATTCTTCCGCTTCTTTTTTGCAGCCAAAAAGGTCACCCTCCAATCCGCAGCATTTTCCCAAAAAATGATGTTACCTTTTTCATGATACTATCCCATTGTTCATCAAAAATGATCTGCAAAGTTTTTTATTTCATCATTCTGAGCAAAGAACCTGTAAAGCGTTGCCCTTCCAACACCCAATACCCTTGCAGCCTTGGATTTATTGCCACCGGTTTGTTTGACAGCAGCCTTAACGGATTCTATGTCAAGTTTGCCCCGGGCAGTGATGGTTTCCCTTGAAAGTGGCCTGTCTGCATTCTGAAATGTAAGGTCTTTGTTCCGGGTAATTTCCATGGGCAGATCCGATGGCAAAATTTTGTTTCCCCTGGAGCGCACCACGGAAAACTGAATCACATTTTTTAATTCCCTGACATTTCCCGGCCAATGGTAATCAAGCATGATTTCAAGGGCTTCATTGGTAAGCGTGGGAATAGTATTTTTGCTTTCCTGTTCAGCTTCCTTTAAAAAATGGGCGGCCAAAAGGGGGATATCGCTTTTGCGCTGCCTTAAAGGAGGTAGATGGATGGGGATGACATTGAGTCTGTAAAAAAGATCTTCCCGGAACCTGCCGGCAGCCACTTCCGCTTTAAGATTTTTATTGGCTGCACTGATGATCCTGACATCAACGGAGACTTTTTTTTCTCCTCCGACTTTTTCAAAAGTCCCTTCCTGTAAAAATCTTAAAATTTTTACCTGGGTCTTCAAGGGCAGGTCAGCCACTTCATCCAGAAAAAGCGTTCCCTTATGGGCCAGCTCAAATCTTCCTTTCCTCTCTTTGATGGCTCCTGTAAAAGCCCCTTTGACATGCCCGAATAATTCACTTTCCACAATCCCTTCAGGCAGGGCTCCGCAATTTACAGGAACAAATGCACCGTTGCCATAGGCACTGATGTCATGAATGGCATAAGCTACCCGTTCTTTTCCAGTACCTGTGTCACCGGAAACATGGACCGGGTAATTGTACAGGGCAACATCCCTGATCTGCCTGAAAATGTCCTGCATGGCTTTGTCTTTGCCTATAATACCTGCAAAATTGGAAATGTTTTCAGCTTTTAAGGAGAGGTTAAAGGATTCTGTCACATCCCTGAAGGATGCAAGTACTCCTTTGAATATCTTGTCAGGATTGACTATGGCAGAAACTGTCATTTCAAGCTGGCGTGTAGAGCCGTCTTTAGTAATGATATTTAATGGATATTCTTTGGCACCAAAAGGAAAATCAGGTGTGCAGCCATCGCAAAAAGAACATTTTCCTCCGCAGAAAGGTGCCTGAAAAACTTTATGGCAGTCGTTTCCAATAACCTCTTCCTTTAGATATCCCGTAATCCTTTCTGCTTCCTTATTAAAAGCGGTAATGATTCTATCAGGTGTATGGACGATGATACCCAGTTTAAGGTTGTCCAGAACAAGGTTCAGATTGTCCTGATCAAGAATGGATCGTGTCAAGTCAGTCATTGTGTCAAAAGTCCTTTCAGTTTTTCCAAATCATCCATTGCACTTTTCAATTCCCTGCCAGATATAGTAAAATGCTTCCGGTAAAATTGGTTTTAACCGGTTCAAATTATCATACGGAGAATCAAGAATAACATCTTTGATTTCCTCTATTATATCCAAAGAATATCTTATTTTATCTAAAGATTTTAGATGAAGGGTCTGAAACCAACAATGATCTTTCAGTGTATCCTTGCTAAACTTTCAAAATACTATTAAATTCATTGAGGTTCGATAGACTCGATATCAGTTTCA
>JAOZRF010000177.1 GCA_029940245.1 Desulfobacula sp. | reverse complement strand
CTTCTTCTACCAAGGTACAGTTTTTTATCTCCACATAGCACTTTTCCTTTGCTTCATTTTCCAAAAGCAGATCAAGTCTTGTATGGCTGCTTGTTTTAACTTCAGCTCTCACGTGTTCATAGCCGGACAGCTCTTTTATCAAATTATTTTCAATAGATTGTTTCACCAGTTTATTTGGCACCAGAGTATTTATACCGATCATTGTCTGCGGTATTTTTATGAGTTCCCAGGTATATTTATACTTTCTTTTGGGATTGTCACTTTCGGACAACCAGACCTGTGACCCGGGGACAGCACACCCTTTCATGGAACCTGAATTCGGGCAATGGGCCGTCACGACTTCACCTGTTTTAAGCTCTACATCAGCAAGAAAGCGTTTATACCGCTTTATTAAATGTCCTGTAATCAGCGGCGGCAATTGAAATCCTTTATATTTCATATCATTTTCCTTAAATGGTCCATACTCAAACCTTTCCGGATACCAAACCGGGTCAGGCAAAAATCATATTTGACCGGATCTTCTCTTAACACCTTTTTAAACCCCCGGGTAATTTCAAGTGCTGTTTTCATATCTGCACCCTTTCTTCGGGTAAAACCCAGCATCGTCCCTATCTTGTGCATATGTGTATCAAGAGGGACAATCAACTGAGACGGGCTTGCTTCCCCCCAGCCTCCGGGATCAACCTGATCTTGTCGTACCATCCATCGTAAAAAAAGAAGGCTTCGTTTGCAGGCACTTTTCTTTTGCGGATCTGCCAGGAGATGTCCGATCTCTTTAGCCGGGTTAATCTGCTGAGAAAGAAAGGAAAGTCCCGGCAAAACTGTCTCATCTTTAGCTGTCATTCCGGCATTGAAACAATTTTCCAGAGATACAAACTGTTTTAAAGCCTCCCTGATCCCCCACAAAAGACCGGTCAGGTGGATATCATTTGCGAACCGGTATCGAAATCCTTTAAAATCCTCTGCAATATCTTCCTTTGTCCGACTCATGAGATAATCAAACGGAAAAGGAACAAGCTTGCCAAGGATATGGGAAACCGTTTTCATAATTTGCTCAACCCGCCCATAGGCAAAGCAGGCGGCAATAAAACCTGCAATCTCCCGGTTTTTCTTTTCAGGGTAATCATACAGAAACAGGAGCGGGTCAGGATCTACATATTCCCTTTTATTGTACTTTAAATAGATACACTCCAGTTTGTCTTTTAAATGGATCATCCTAATTTTACACACCTGTTTTTTAATATCAGAGCAATTTTTATCTCATAACAGATAAGTAAGCAAATTCAGGACCAGACAGGGCAATCACAAATAGATTTTTTAAATTTTAATTTATTTCGTGTTAAAAATTGTTTGCCATCGTCTGGATATTTACCATAACCCGTTCCAGGTTGCTCCCGCAAGGCAATCAACCTTCCACTGGCAGGTATAGCAAGTTTGTAAAAATCCCATCAATCATAAGATGTGGTATCTGGCTACTATTCAGAGAACCCAAGCATAAATAATCCAGGCTTTTCATGGTTTGAAAAACACCCCGGACTATTCTCTGAAGTTCGTGCTTTATTCAAAAGTATCCTGAAAATCTAAACTTCAATTATTTCTTTACATCCGTAATTTTATTTTTATCGGTTCCCACCGTGCGGATTTTATCTCTAAGAAAATACCGTCTGCAAATTCAGGTCTGACCTTCAGGTTCCGGTCAATGGAAAAGAGTGCTTACAAACTTGCTATCTCTGCCCGTGGAAGGTTGATCCCCTTGCGGGAGCATATGGATCTTTGCTTACAAGCTCTTGATTACTGTAGCGGTTAAGCCGCCATGGTGTTTGAGCGAAGAATGAGCGAGTTCATGGCGGTCAGCGAAAGTAATTTTACGTGTGACCTTCAGGTTAGAGCTTGTAGCAATGTCCATCCAGCGGACGTAAGGCGATCACCCTGGAACTGGTTATGTAAAATTCTCTATGGTAACTATCCTATTTTTCAACAATTGGGCATCAGACTTTCTGATATAACTGGGAACCAGAATATTTGCAGGTTGATTTAAAAAATCCGCTTTTAAATAAAGTGAGCGGATCAATGCAACCGCGTTCACAGAACTTAAAAAATTGTGGGCCATGACGGGATGGTCTGCGGTTTGTTCAATTATGCCTTTATAGGCGTTTGACCCTGATCCTGCAAACAATGTGGGTCCTTTTGTCATTTCTATGGCCTGTTCCGGGCTGAGCACTTTTTCCTGGCTTTTGGAAACAAGCCTTCCCTGATCAAATTGATAGGCTGCACAATAGACCTGGCTTCTTCTGGCATCCATCATAACGCAAACGGGAATTTTTGAATGAACAAACCGGAATGCTATCCCATCAAGGCTTGAAACACCAAGGCAGGGTTTTTCCATGGCACAGGCCAACCCTTTGATCACACTGATCCCGATACGAAGTCCGGTAAAGCTGCCCGGTCCCTTTGCAGCAACAAAGGCATCAATATCAGAAAGCGCTATGCAGGCTCTTTTTTCAAGCATATGTTCAATCATTTTTAACAATCGTGTGGAATGGGTCTGATTTACTTCCCAGAACTCTTCACAAACAAGAGAGTCCCCATCAACAACTGCCAGGCTGCATCCTTGTTCTGCTGTACTCAGACAAAGCAGTTTCACTTTATTTAAGCCTTTTCTTTTCCAGATTTTACGTTTACTGGTTTTTCTTTTATGGATTTTTCTTCAAGGGCGATTTCAAAGACTTCACGGATATCTTTAACACAGGTAAACTTTATTTTATTTTTGATCACCTTTGGCATATCATATAAATCATTTCTGTTTTTCTCAGGAATGATGATATGGTTAATCCCGGCCCGCAATGCGCCAAGGGCTTTTTCTTTTAGCCCGCCAATGGGCAGGACCCTTCCCCTCAGGGAAATTTCACCGGTCATGCCCACTTTATTATTGACTTTGCGCCCTGTGAATGCAGAGATCAATGCCGTTGCCATGGCAATGCCGGCTGAAGGGCCGTCTTTGGGAATGGCGCCTGCAGGCACGTGAATATGAATATCCTTATTATCAAGATCTTTTTTACGGATATCAAATTTATCTGCATTGGCTTTTGTATATGTGAGAGCTGCCCTGGCAGACTCCTGCATCACTTCACCGATTTGTCCTGTGACCAGTAGTTCTCCTTTTCCCTGATAAAGAGATACTTCAATATAAAGCTGCTCTCCACCGGCTTCAGTCCATGCAAGCCCCGTTGCCAGACCCACCTGACTTTCTTCCTGGTCAAGCTCAGAAATATATTTTGGCGGTCCCAGATATTTTGTAAGATTTTGCCTGGTTATTAAAAATTTACCTTTTTTACCCTCTGCAATCTTTCTTGCAATTTTTCTGCAAATGGCATCCAGTTTCCTTTCAAGGCCCCGCAGGCCCGCTTCCAGTGTATACTCTGCAATAATCTGCATCATCGCGCCGGAGCTTATTTTGACGGATCGGTGAACAAGCCCGTTATCTTTCAATTTTCTGGGTAAAAGATGTTTTTCTGCAATCACCTTTTTTTCCTGCCGGGTATATCCGGTGATTGTGATCATCTCCATCCTGTCCAGTAAGGCAGATGGAATGGTGTCAGATATATTAGCCGTTAAAATAAAAAGCACATTGGAAAGATCAAAGGGCATATTCAGATAATGATCTGAAAATGCAAAGTTCTGTTCCGGATCAAGGGCCTCTAAAAGGGCAGAAGACGGATCTCCCCTGAAATCATTGCCCAGTTTATCGATTTCATCAAGCATAAATACAGGATTATTTGTATTACACTGCCTTAATCCCTGTAAAATCCGTCCCGGCATGGAGCCGATATAGGTTCTTCTATGCCCTCTTATTTCAGCCTCATCCCTGATACCGCCCAGAGATACCCGATGAAACTTACGCTTCATGGCTTTGGCGATGGTCTGTCCCAGGGATGTTTTTCCAACCCCGGGAGGGCCAACAAAACAGATGATCTGTCCCTTTTTTTTAGGGTTCAGCTTTCTGACACTTAAATATTCAAGAATTCTTTCTTTGACTTTGTCCAGACCAAAATGATCCATATTCAGGACTTCTTCTGATTTTGATATATCCAGAAAATCTTTTGTTGATTTGCTCCACGGCAACTCAACAATACAGTCAAGATAAGTCCTTACAACGGACGCTTCAGAAGAATCAGAATGCATCTGTTCAAGACGTTTGAGCTGTTTTATGGTCTCTTTTTCACAATCTCTGGGCATTTTACATTTTTTAATCTTTGCTTTGAATTCTTTTATTTCAGCAAGCTTTTCATCACTCTCCCCAAGTTCCCTGTGAATGGCTTTCACCTGTTCTCTCAGATAATAATCCCTTTGATTTCTAGAAATCTCATCCTTGACATTGATTTGAATTTTGGCTTGAACCGTTGAAAGATCCAGCTCTTTTGCCAAAAGATCATTCACTTTTTTCAACCGTTCGGTTCCATCTATAATTTCAAGTAAACCCTGGGCATCTTCAACCTTTAAATTGATATTGGAAGCAACAAGATCAGCAAGCTTACCCGGAGATTCAATATGAGACAGTAAATCCCCGACCTCCCCGGAAAACTCTCCTTTGAGTGCCAGCAATTTTTCACTGGCCTCTTTGACATTACGCATTAACGCTTCCTCTTCAATATTCAATTCAGGAGAATCTATATCTTTTAAAATTTCAATATGAACTTTAAAAAAAGATTTCTTTTTAACATAATCCAATACTTTTGCCTTGGCTAAACCCTGAACCAAAGCCTTAATCCTGCCATCGGGCAGTTTGATCATTTTTTGAACTCTGCCGACAGTACCGACATTATACAGATCCTCAGCAATTGGTTTCTCCACTTCAGAATCTTTCTGCGCTGTCAGAAAAATGTAACGATCATATTCAATGCTCTCTTCAACTGCTGTAATGGATTTTTTACGGCCAACAAACAAGGGCAGCAGCATATCCGTAAACACAACAATATCCCTTACCGGCATCATGGGCAGGGTTGTGGGTATATTCTCCAAATTGCTTTCTTTTTCTATAATTTCAATTAGGTCATCAATATCTGCTTCAGCCATTTGTCTCCTTGACATTCATTATAAGTTCTTTCATATTTGTGACTTTACAATAAAACATATTTTTTATTTTACAACGTTCTTAAAAAATTTTTTTTAAGGTTAGCAGAGGAAAAAAATTAGGATGATGGGTTTTAACTATTTTTTCATGTTTACAATATTTGTTTTTATCTTTGGCGCGTGTATTGGAAGTTTTTTAAATGTTTGTATTTACAGGATACCGGAAAATAATTCAATTGTTACTCCGGGTTCATTCTGTCCTGTGTGCAAACAAAGCATTCCGTTTTACTGCAATATTCCCATCTTAAGCTATGTGTTTTTAAAAGGCCGGTGCAAGTTCTGCCATAACCCGATATCCATAAGATATCCTTTCATAGAAACTTTGACCGGTATTTTTGCCGTTCTGCTGTTCTATAAATTTGGTATAGGGCTTACCATGGTGTACTGGTTTGTCTTTATAAGTGTTTTGATCACCATTTCCTTTATTGATATTGACCATCAGATTATTCCGGATATTATATCGCTTCCAGGTATCCTGATATTTGCATCTTCTTTTTATTTTTTACCTGAAATGACAATTAAAGATACCATTCTGGGCATTTTTGCCGGCGGCGGCAGTCTATATGCAGTGGCCTTTTTATATTTTCTGATTAAAAAACAGGAAGGCATGGGCGGCGGCGATATAAAGCTTCTGGCAATGATCGGGGCGGCAACAGGGATTAAAGGTGTTTTTTTTATTATTTTTGCCGGATCATTGTTGGGCACCTTTTTCGGGATTTTAATAATGGTTTACACCAGAATCGCGGATTCAAAATTAAAAATTCCCTTTGGACCTTTTCTGGCCATGGGTGCAATTTTATACATTTTTTTTGGAGAACAATTAATCCAATGGTATTTAACAATTTTAAGGACGTAGGGTCCACTCAAAAATTAATTACCAATTATGGGAGTTGAGTCGCCTGTCCGGCAAGGCGTGTAAACTAAGGCATATTAAGTATATGTCGTGTTTTCACAACGCTGCCGGACAGGATGAATCGGCTTCCAAAA
>JAOZRF010000176.1 GCA_029940245.1 Desulfobacula sp. | reverse complement strand
AAAGTAAAGAATAATTTACTATTAAGTGCCTGACCAAAAACCCCGTGTTTGGGCGAAAAGTTGCCCATATACAAGGCGCAAAAAATCTTGAACCCGGAGTGTACTACTGTACATGAGGATTTCAAGATTTTGCAGCAACGCAGTAGATGGGTAAGTTTTCGTTCAAACACTATTTAAAAAGGCTTCAATCAGTTGGGTGGTCTCACAAGGCTTATCTTCAAACAGGTAATGGCCTGCATCGTGAAAAACATGGGTAGCAGCCTTGGGGAACCTTGCCTTGAATTCATTTAAAAATGCAAGATCAAAAACAAAATCCTTTGCCCCCCATAAAAATAATAATGAACCCTGGTCAAGCATTTTCAGATTCTGGTCCACATGGCTGACAATGGCATAGCTTTGATCCTTTGGGCTCAAGGGTATATCCTGGACAAATTTTAAGGTCGCAATCCTGTTTTTCCAGGAATTATAAGGTTCCACAAGCCCTTTTTTGACCTTTGGGTCAAGTTTTGTCTTACTGCCAAGATAAAGCGCCCCTTTTGCAAACACGTTCAACCCCAGTACGGCCGGGATTGCAAAAACCTTAATATATTTAATCAGCCATAAGGCAAAGGGAAATTGTTTTTTCTTTGGCAGAAAAAATCCTGAGGTGTTGGTAATAATAATCTTATCAATTTTATCGGGGTGATCCACGGCCCAGGCAAGGCCAATCATTCCCCCCCAGTCATGGAGGACAAAATTTATTCGTTCAGTGATATTCAGACATCTTATCAGGGTATCAAGATCTTTTACCCTTGATTCCAGGGTGTAATGATAGGTTTTAGCATCAGGTTTGTCTGAAAAACCACATCCGATATGATCAGGGGCAATGGTGCGAAAATTCTTTGAAAGGCTTTGGATCAGGTGACGAAAATAAAACGACCAGGTCGGATTACCATGTACCATCAAAACAGGTGTCCCTTGCCCTTTGTCAATATAGTGAAGATCATGGCCGTTAATATTCATGAAATGAGAATCAAAAGGATAAAGTTCTTTAAAGCTTTTTGTGGACGTCAGTTTATCATTAATCTTTTTTTTTACCATTCAACACCTAAAATATAGCAGTTCAGTCCGGAACCAACACCGATAAAAGCCACAAAATCATCTGGCTGCAAAAAGCCTCTTTCATCTGCAATGGCTGCTGTGAGGGGAAGTGAAACACTTCCCATATTACCCAGAAAGGGAAATGTTGCAAAATCCTTTTGTATATCCTGGTTCAAAACCTGATAAAATCTTTGATGGTGAGCTGCTCCGACCTGGTGTCCGATAAATTTATCTGGTTTGTCAAAGGGCAGATTAAATTCCTTTTTAAATTCATCAAAGGTTTGTTTGGCAAGGACAAGACCATTCTCAAGAACTTCCTGGGCCTGGGTTCGCATGATGATTTTAGAACCCGTGGGCATTCCTTTTTGTTCAAATCCCCAATGGCAGAGCCTGTAGTGTTCAATGGCATTTTTTACAACACCGCCTTTAAGCGCGTGTTTTCTATGGTCAGGATTACCAATGGTGCCATTTGTCAGCAATACAGCAGCCGCTCCTGAACCACCTGTCATGGTGGCAATCGTATCTTTATAAAATTCAACATTTTTCAGGGTGTTGATCTCATCAATGGTTGAATCAACAATCTGCCGAGCCGTTTCACACGAGACCACAAGGCCGGCTTTTATATTGCCCAGCTCAATTTCATTGGCCACCTGAACAATCCCTGTTACCATACCTAAACAGGCGCTTTTAACATCATAGATATGGGCATTTTCCCCAAGATTCAAATGGTCAGCCACAGCACATGAAGTGGCAGGTTCAAATCCATCCTGGCCCACCCCGCAAAAGACCAGTGTTCCGATCTGATCACCCGCGATATTTGCTTCATCAAGGGCTCTTTGACCGGCAATGGCTGCATGGTCAGCAAGAAGATGGTCTTCATCCCAATACCGTCTCTCCTTTATGCCCGTCAAAATTTCAAGCTGCCCCGGCCCAAACCCCACTGCCTTATAAAATGGTTCCAGCTTTTCTTCCAAATCGCTTGTGGTTACAATATTTGGGGCAAGTTCATAGCCAAATGATTCTATAAATACCTTAGAATATTTCATTGTTTTCTCCAGAAAGAGTCCAGATCGTTTTTTGTAAGACCCGCAAGTTTCATTCCCATATTTTTGTACAGGACAATTCTCAAGTCATCGGAAAACATGTGGGCATCTGCAATTATATAGGGTTCAGGATTATATCCCATTTCTTTGATTTCGATTTCATACCTGGCTTTTTTTGTTTCAGGTGTCACAGGTCCCCGGCATTTTAAATCACTTTCATTGCCTTTCATAACATCATAAAAAACATCATCCCTGTCACTGACCCAGCCCATTCTCTGGGTGAAAATTCGCAAGGCATGGGCACAGCATTCATACATCAGGGTGCCTGGCATAACCCTGTCATCAATAAAATGACAGGTCAAAAACCAGTCATCCGGATGGATGTCGGCCTGGGCAATAATGGAGCCAAGGCCAAAACGTCCACCTTCTGGATCAAATTCAAGAACCCGGTCAATCAGATGCATCCTGTTGCCGGGAAGTTTCAGGTGTTTTCCAAGCATTACGTGTTCAAAATCTTTCCCAAATGCCAGGCCAGGATCTCCATGCCGCAAGGCTTCAATCTTTTCATCGGAAAAGCTTTGCTTTTCAACGGGAACCAGGGGGAAAAATTTAAGACTGGATTCTATTTGTTTTAATTCTTCGGTTTTAAGAATAATACCGCCTGAATTTTCAACTTCCTGTTCTGTAAAAAAACCTGCACACCCGTCCCGCATGGAAATCAGCAATTGATCATTAATATACCCCTTATAGTGGAAAAAAAACAGGTATACATCTCCCTGTTTTAAAAACCGATCAATTTCAATGTGATACTCAATGGTTTCTCCTGGTTCAGGCAAAGTTCTGTGAAAAGTAACTTTGGCATCCAGAAGTCTGTATTTTCTTTTGCCCTTGATCCTGTGGTCAATGCCAAGCCAGGCACATAAAAAAAGGTCTGCCTGGCCGGCTTCAATGGAAATGGATACCGGGGCCTTCCCGCCATCCAGATACCAGGCATTTTCTTTGACATCATGCTGGGTAATAATTTTACCCGATGTCAGGGACAGCATCTCACCTTTGATATCAATGATTCTGTCCACCAGCATTAAGGGTTCATCCGGAAGTCTTACCCTGACAGGATAGGTGTCGATAATCTCAAATTCTTTTCCAAGCACATGAGATGCCTTGCCCCTGGCATACTCAAGGCATTGTTTCCTGTCCAGAAAACAGGGTTTTGCCGATACAATTCCTTTTAACTTAGGAACCATGGCAGAGCCTTGCCCTGCCCTATCCAATGCCGGCGTTTTATCAAAATTTTGTACAACCCTGTCTGCAAGTCGGGTCAGGGCTTCAAACTGGGTTTCAATAGCCTGATAATTTGTTTTTGAAAATTCAAGAAATTTTTCATGGGCTCGGGATGTGGCAAGAGTGCCTCTGGCAATCAGATCCGGGTCAAGGTCAGGGGATTTAATTTCTTTAACAGCAAGATCTTCCTGGATTTTAAAAATTATTTCTTCTGAAATCTGTCGAGGATTTATTTTTAAAATAAACTCTTTTTTGAATTGGCCTTTAGAAACAAAAGACGTATCTTTTTTTTCAAAAGAAGAGGCCATCGAACTGGTTTTTCCCTGTTGCCTGTTTTCCTCAAGGATCACATGGGAACAGGCACCATCCAGGGTGATGGAGGCAACACAGGCTTTTGTTTTATTCACAGGCATAAGTTTATAATAAAGACAAAGTGCTGTCTGGATAATTGAAAATAAACCAGATGCACCTTGCGTGTTTCCAACAACAGAATCGTTTGTCGTGACGTGATAAAGATCAGGATCACTTGTCGATGTTTTTGAATCTTTAAGGGCATTGGCAAGAGACCTGGCATAAAGTGTTTCCAGCATGGCAGCATCATTGCCTGTTTCACCAGGGATAGCCCCGCCACTGGCCCCTGCCACACCCGTAATAACCCCATAAATCCGGTCATTATCTAAAATAGCCTGATCCAGTCGTTTTAAAACAATGGCACAAGCCCCTTCAGATGGCAGGATTTCTTCTTTTTGAGGATTTGCTATATCATTGAGAGCAGACTGTCGGATATCCCCGGCAAGGTCAACACTGCCACAGATAAAAACATCGGTTTCGTTGCGGCTTAAAGAATGGACAGCCGTTTCAATGGCCTTGATACCGGAAGCAGATCCTGCAGACAGGGTGAAACAAGGGCCCCCAAGCTTGAATTCCCTTGCCACACGGGAAGCCACGATTCCGCCAAGCGCGCCTAAAGTCCGGTTAAAGGTTAAAGGCGGACAAAGCGCATCTTTTAATTTCTCATCCAGGTGATTTATTTTCCATCTCAGGTGAAAATCCGCGGCCCCGTAATCAAATTCAATCCCAATGGCAGAACCGATATGCACCCTTCCGGGCTCTTGCCCGGATGGTCTTGGATTGATATCTGCATTTTCCAGCGCGCCTTTTACGGCTTTAAGAAGAATAAGATGCTGGGGCAAAATATCTTCCATTTGATTGGGAGGAATATGAAATTCATCAAAGGCAAAGGACAGATCGTCCATATAAAACCCTGGTTTTTCTTTAACCCCATAGGATTTTTTTCTTCTCCACCTTAATCCGGGAAAATCAGGTTTTAAGCGTACTTTGTCCGATACAAGATCCTTAAACCGGGACAAAGAGGGGCAATCCTTTGCAATGGTTTCCATACCAACAATGGCACAGGAAACCTTTTCTAACACGTCTTTTGTATCTACAATCGATTGTTTGGGGTTTTTTACGATGACATGACTTGAGCTGGATTTGAATTCTTCAACCAGAATATGGGCATTGATTCCACCAAAACCAAAAGCACTGATCCCGGCCTTTCTTGTGGAATGAGCAGATTCAGGGTCCCAATTTTCAACCCGGGTCTGAACCTTGATATTGCTATTATGTAAAATACTTTTAGACAAAGGCTCTGAATAATTCAAGGACGGCGGCAAAAAGCCTTTATTCATTGAAAGAATGGTTTTGATAAAGCCTGCTGCACCTGCTGCAGTTAAAAGATGGCCGGTCATTGATTTGACAGATCCAATGGAAAGCGTTTTATCTGGACAGCCAAACCTATCAAGCACCTCCTTTATGCTGGATAGCTCCACCTGATCTCCCACAGGGGTACCTGATCCATGGCATTCCATGTACTGGATGTCAGCAGGAGACCAGGATGCCTGATCATAGGCCTGGATCATGGCGCGAACCTGACCCTCTTTTGCCGGCCCCACAAGAGTTCCTTCAATATCATTAGACACCCCGGCTCCTGTTATGACGGCATGAATTTTATCCCCGCAGGCAATGGCATCTTCAAGTCTTTTTAACACAACAATGCCCGTTCCTTCTCCCACCACAAGACCATCGGCATGTTTATCAAAGGGAGAGCATCTGCCCGAGGCAGACAAGGCCTGAAGCTGGGAAAATCCGATCTGGGTATATAGTGAATCCGGTCGTGAAACCCCTCCCGCCACCATTGTGTCTGCCTTTTTTAAGTGAAGATATTCACAGGCAAGCTTGATGGAATATAAAGATGAGGCACAGGCAGCATCAAGGGTAAAACATCCTCCCTGCAAACCCATGGTCCTTGCAAAAATTGCCGCAGGAAAAGACACCACCCCGCTGCTTGAAAAATCCTTTGGAACCAGTTTTTTATAATCTTTATTAGAATTGCAGAGTATCTGCCAGGAAATTTGCGAAGCGGTTTCTGTGGGAAGAGCTATGGCAGCTATTATCACACCCGTTCGTTTTTTATCGTCGTTTGTATGGGAGCATTGTAAAAGAGCATCTCTTCCTGCATGCAGAACAAGTTGATGCAAAGGATCAAGATATGATAAAAGGTCTTTATCCACAAGAAAACCCGTTGGATCAAAGTGAAAATTTTCAATCAGACCGGCTTTATTGGAAACAGCTTTATCCGGAAGCGTGTGATGGGATATAAACTCCTTAACAGGTCCTATCCATCGATGATCCGGTACCATGATAATGGATTCTCTTTTAA
>JAOZRF010000175.1 GCA_029940245.1 Desulfobacula sp. | reverse complement strand
CTTCAAACCCCTCTTTTTTGCTCATAATTGCTGCAACATTGAGATTGTTGGTGATAATTCTCAACTTATTATGGTTGCAGAGTGCATTGGCAACATGCTCTGTTGTTGTCCCGATATTGATAAAAAGAGATGATTTATCCGGGATAATGGATGCGACATTCCCGGCAATTTTCTTTTTTTCTTCAGAAAGCAGCTCTTTTCTATTCCAGTATGCAACATTTTCCACACTGGAAGAGGACCCGGCACCGCCATGATACCTTGAAACATATCCTTGCCTGTCCAGAAAATTGATGTCGCGTCTGATGGTTTGTGGTGTAACATTGTAAAGCTTTGCCATTTCTTCCACCGTGGCAAAGCCATTATTATTTATCAGAGAAATAATATTTTCATGCCGGTTGCTGATGGCTTTTCGTAAAAAATTCATTAAATATCACACCCAGTTAAAAGATCTTTCAATGGCTTTTTTCCATCCGGCATACAGAGCCTCACGTTTTTCCGGCGGCATGGATGGAACCCATCTTTTTTTTTCTGACCAATTTGCCTTTAACTCATTCATATCCTTCCAGAATCCACTGGCAAGCCCTGCAGCATAGGCTGCCCCCAATGCCGTTGTTTCAATTATTGTCGGTCGGATAATCCGTACGTTGAGCATATCAGATTGAAACTGCATGAGCAATTGGTTCATTACCATTCCACCATCAACTTTGAGCAGGGTTAAATCCACTTGTGAGTCTTTCTTCATTGCTGTGACGATATCCATTGTCTGATACGCGTTTGCCTCAAGAACGGCCCTTGCCAGGTGGCCTTTATTTACAAATCCGGTAAGCCCTGCAATTATACCTCTTGCATCGGATCGCCAATATGGGGCAAACAACCCGGAAAATGCCGGCACAAAATAAACATCACCATTATCCTCCACTGTTTTTGCAAGCGCTTCTATTTCCCCGGCAGATTTGATGATCCCCAGATTATCCCGCATCCATTGTACCAGGGCTCCTGCAATGGCAATGGAGCCTTCAAGGCAGTATACAGCTTTTTCATTGTTGATCTGATATCCCACGGTGGTCAAAAGACCATGCCTGGAAATAACAGGTGTGATCCCAGTATTCATCAGCAGAAAACAGCCTGTACCATAGGTGTTTTTAGCCTCCCCTTTCGAAAAACAGGTTTGACCGAAAAGTGCTGCCTGTTGATCACCCAGGGCACCGCAAATGGGTATTTCTCCTCTGAAAGGGCCGTCCTTTAGTGTTCTTCCCCAGGTGTTGCTGTCTATGGAAGGCTTTATATCCGGCAGTACGGATAAAGGGATATCAAGGACATCCAAAAGGTCTTTATCCCATTGGAGGGAATGGATATTCATCATCAAAGTCCTGCCGGCATTGGAAACATCTGTAA
Source organism: Desulfobacula sp. (assembly GCA_029940245.1). Taxonomy (GTDB): domain Bacteria; phylum Desulfobacterota; class Desulfobacteria; order Desulfobacterales; family Desulfobacteraceae; genus Desulfobacula. The sequence goes on along the minus strand of JAOZRF010000175.1, from coordinate 4,737 downwards.
TGTGTGAGCCTTTTCCCGGACCTCCCGTCAGCCACCAGATAATCCAGGTTTCAATGGTTCCAAAAAGAACGTCCCCTGAAACAATATCTTTTTTTGCATCTGGTATATTGTCCAGTACCCATTTTAGTTTTGGCCCTGAAAAATAGGTTGCCGCGGGCAGGCCTGTTTTTTCAGTAAAAAATGCCTGTCCTGTTTCTGCTGCCAGATTCTTACAGATATCATCTGTTCTTGTACATTGCCAGACAATGGCATTATAATATGGTTTTCCTGTTTTTTGATTCCAGACAACACTGGTTTCTCTTTGATTGGTTATTCCAATGGAATCAATGGATTCTGCAGAAATTCCGGTTTTATCCAAAACCTGTGTAATAACCGAACAGGTATTTTCCCAGATTTCCATGGGGTCATGTTCCACCCAGCCCGGCCTGGGGAAAATCTGCTTGTGCTCTTTCTGGGCAGAAGCAAAAATATTGCCTTGTTTATCAAAAAGGATGAACCTGTTACTGGTCGTCCCAAGATCTATTGAACCGACATATTTTAATATCATTTTACCTCCAGATACTTAAACGTAACCATTGCCTTACGATATCACTTAACTAGCCTTCTTTAAATATAAAAATATATTTTTTTTATTTCCATAAATTTTTTGTATAAAGAACTCTAAACAACATATTGTTTTCATTTCATATTCGTTTTTTTCGCTTGCATATGTTTTTAAGTCATGGTATTTATTTTTCTGAACATACCGACAAAAGGTCGACAAAGGATTTTCTAATGCATAAAACCATGGAAACAGATGTATTGGTCATTGGTGGCGGGGTGACCGGAACCGGAATCGCACGAGATCTTTCCCTTCGCGGGGTGCAATGCATATTAATTGATAAATCAGATTTAAACGCGGGTGCTTCGGGTGGGAATCATGGCCTTTTGCACAGTGGTGCAAGATATGTTGGTTCAGATCCAGAGGCTGCCGTTGAATGTAAAAATGAACTGGGAATCCTGAAAAACAATGCCGGGCATTGTATTGAAGACACAGGGGGCTTATTTATTGCAGTAAAAGGGGATGATGAAAAATATATTGCTGATTTCCCCGGCATGTGTGAAAAATCAGGTGTTTATTGTAAAAAAATTGACCCTGCCCTGGCCAGAGACATGGAGCCTGTTTTGTCAAAAGATATAATAGCGGCTTATCAAGTCAATGACGCTTCAATCAATCCCTTTAAGATTTCCATAGAAAATATGAATGATGCCGTTTTACGGGGCAGCCAATTCTTAAGTTTTTGCAAGCTTATTGAATTTAAAATGATCAACCATTCCATTGAATATGCCGGTATTATTAACGAGAATAATGGAGAAACTTTTCAGATAAAAGCCCGGACCTATGTTAATGCATCAGGCGCATGGGCCGGTATGATTGCTGCCATGGCAGGCATAACAATCAACATGGTTCTTTCCAAAGGCACCCTTCTGGTTACCAGCAAGCGAATGACAAAAAGGGTTATAAATCGCCTGAGAAAACCCACGGATGGAGATATCATTGTTCCCGGGGGAGTTGTATCCATCATTGGAACAACCTCAATCCGCGTTGACTCTCCGGATCATATCTATCCAACGATAAATGAAGTTGACCAGATTATCGATGAAGGTGGACGAATAATTCCTGATTTGAAAACCTGCCGGTATATCAGGGCATATTCCGGGGCCAGGCCGCTTGTCAGTGAAGGGAAAATTGGGGATGACAGAAGTGTCAGCAGGGGATTTACCCTGCGGGATCATAAAATGGATGGGGCTGACAATTTTATTACCATCACAGGAGGTAAATTATCCACTTACCGTTTGATGTCGGAAAAGGCATCTGATCTTGTCTGCTGGAAACATTCAATATTCTCAAAATGTTTAACAAAAGAAATTCCCCTGCCATCGACAAAAAGCGGGGAATGGTCTGAACCCGGTATGATGGCAACTGAACCTGGTATGTCAAAAAATTTTAACGACCCGATTTTGTGTGAATGTGAAATGGTACCCCAAAGTGCAATTGATACTATTGTCAGTTCAATCAAACAGGCAGGGGGCAAGCCGAATCTGACATCCCTTGCGCTCAGGAGCAGGATAGGCAAAGGCCCATGTCAGGGTGCTTTCTGCAGCTTACGAATATTTTCCCACCTCTATGACAGCAATGTCCTTAAGGATCACTCAGATATCACGAATCTGAAAGGCTTTTTAAATGAAAGATGGAAGGGCGAAAAATCTCTTTTATGGGGCCAGGCACTTGCCCAATCCTCGCTAAAGGAAATGATCCATTCCGGATTATTTGGATTGGAACTGATTGAAAATAAAAATTAAATATATATGAAAATAAACAAAAATACCGATTGTGATATTCTTGTGATTGGTGCAGGCCTGGCCGGTTACATTGCCGCAGCCCGTGCAGCAGACCTTGGGTTAAAAACAATTCAGGCTGGAAATTCTTCCGCGCTTTTTCTGGCCAGCGGATTATTTGATCTTTTAGGGGTTTTCCCGATAGATTCAGGAAAAATATTGACCCATCCCTATTCAGCAATTAAACAATTACAATCAGATCAAATTTATCATCCCTATTCAAAAACAACTCCCGACCAGATCAAAAAAGGGTTTCAATTCCTGGCATCATTTTTAGATTCTGCCGAACTTAAATACAGCCGGCCCGGCGCGAATAATAAACAGATACTAACCAGTCTCGGGACTTTCAAGCCCACATACATGGTTCCTGAAACCTTTTCAAAGGGATGCAGCCTTGACGAAAAAAACCTTTTAATCGTTGATTTTAAAGGATTAAGGGGCTTTAGCGCCAGACAGGCAGCCTCAGGCTTAGGGAGGAAAAAAGGAAAAATCCATACGTTGACCATTGATCTGCCTGAAAATAATGGCAGTTTAAATCCTGTTCATCTGGCCAGATCATTTGAAAACCAGGAATTTATCCAGCGACTTGCCGATAAACTTTCCATGTTTTCAGGAAAGGCCGATATTGTCGGACTGCCGGCTATTTGCGGGATTCACAATAGTCTTGAAATCGTAAAATCCCTTGAAAAAAGAATCAATATGGATGTTTTTGAAATACCGGGCATGCCCCCTTCCATACCAGGCCTTCGCTTAAAAAACACATTTGAAAAAAAATTATCAGATCTTAATGTCAGTTTTTTAAGCAATGCAAAGATTGTTTTTCATGCCATGGAAAAAGACCATTTCATACTCCAGGCAATAAATGATAATTTTGAAACCCGGATAAAAGCCAGGGGGGTTATTCTTGCCTCGGGCAGATTTCCCGGGGGAGGCCTTTTCGCCAGAAGAGGCATCATTCTTGAAACTGTTTTTGATCTGCCGGTTTTTCAGCCAAAAACCCGGGAGATGTGGCACCAATTGAATTTTTTCGATGCAAAGGGACATCAGATAAACCAGGCAGGACTTGAAACTGATAATCGTTTCAGGCCTCTGGACAAAACAGGAAAACCTGCCTTTGAAAATTTATATGCGGCAGGCTCGATTATTGCCCATAATGACTGGACCAGACTTAAGTCCGGAACAGGGGTTTCCTGCGTATCTGCCTATACTGCCGTTAATAGTTTTTATAAAAAACATTTAAGATGAGAAACTAATGTTTCAGACAGCACTCTATATTGCCATAAGCTTATCCCTTATGGGTTTTTTGTATCAATGCTTTTTCTTTTTCAAGGAAAACAGGCATTTCCCCGGAGAAAAAAGACTTCGTGGCAATTGGCATATAAAAACTTTTTTTTTCAATACCCTTTTTCAGATAAAATTATTTAATGCCGGCAAATTAAGATGGCTGATTCATTTTCTGATGATTTCAGGATTTTTATATCTTGTGATCTTCCATGCCCTGGATGATGTGACCACTTTTAAATGGTTTCAATCTTACCAGTCCCCGGTTGATCCATTTCAATTTTTAAGAAATTTTGCCGGTTTATTTGTACTGGCCGGCTGTCTTGGTTTCCTGTATCGGCGGCTTTATCATTTTAAAGTGCTCAGACAAAGAAAAATCATTTTCAAAGGCCTTTTTTCAATTTTATTAATTTTAATGGTGATTTTATCGGGTTTTTTACTTGAGGCTGTTAAAATAATTTCCGAGCCTGTGTTTATGGAAATGGTTCAAGAATATTCTGATATCAATGAAGACGCAGATCTTGAAGATCTTAAAATTTACTGGGAAAAACAGTATCATGTAGCTTTTAATGAAGCATCGCACTATACCCGGGAAAAATTTGACGCGGGCAGGCAATTAAATGAGGATTTCTGCATGGATTGTCACTCTCCTGTAAAATCCGCTTTTATATCCGGCAGCATCGCCTTGTCACTGAAAGAAACAGGGATCTTTCTGAATAGTCACAGGGCTGATCACCTGGTATATTATATCCACTATTTTCTATCTCTTCTGATTCTTGTGTGTCTGCCCTTTTCAAGACTTTTTCATGTTTTCCTCATCCCCATTGCAAGTCTTGAAAAAAATTTAAAAAAAGACCGGATATATACAGGACCGAATCAAGCCCAGGATCAGGATCAAATACAAGGATACATCAATACAGCAACCCTGTATGCCTGCACAAACTGCGGCTTTTGCTCGGATAGTTGCAGTATTTTCCCCAATTTTTTGATCACCAGAAACATTTACACCCTTCCCCATTCAAAAATAGATGCGTTTAAGAGGCTTTTGCATCATGATTCATTGCATCCTGGTTCATA